>VXPE01000088.1:0-2298 GCA_009839745.1 Candidatus Poribacteria bacterium | reverse complement strand
GATCGGACATCGGCGATATCTGCCTTGAGTTCTGATCGGACATCGGCGATATCTGCCTTGAGTTCCGTGATCTCTGCCTTGAGTTCCGAAGACTGATTTTGTATATCGGAACGCAGTAACTCAAACATCTCTTTAGTTGTTATCGTATCATTGTTCATTGTTCTTTTCTCCATTCGTCCACAACCTGATGGCTTTAACACGCGGCAGGGTCTTATTGGCACGCCGAGCTGCTTCGCGAGTGCCACACGGCTCATGGTAAAGGTGATTCTTGCATGGGTGCCCCCAATAGGACAGCATAAGAGTATTATACTGGCCTTTATGGAAAAAATCAAGATTTTTTATCATTTAATTTGTCTAAAATTGCGGTTTTTGATATAATGCTTAAAAAAAGTGAGTGAGACACTTCCGTATGCAAAATAAACACATTAACGTTAACGGCACGAAACAGGTGTTTTCTGCGTCTCAACAGGAACGTGTATTCAGGGCTGTAGGCTCACCGCATACAAGACTCACAAGCGTTCCTACCCCCCCCCACTCTACAAATGATAAGCATAACCGCTTCACATCTCCGTTCATACAGCTGCGTTTGGGGCTGTCACAGCTTCTTCGCGCTTGGACGGGCTTCGGTGTGGACACGCACTTTTTTTATCAGATGCAGCGGTAAATATGCAAAAAAACACGTAATTTGGGCAAATATACCCTTTTCAAAACACCCTTTCGGGGCAATCGCGGTAGCGAAATCCGACATCCCACTTTTATCAAACTCACGTTAAATTCTAGTGAACACAAGGTTTAAAGGAGAATAGACACCTATGATGACGAAAACCCTGTATGCGCTCTTAACGTTAATTGTTTTTTCGGTAAGCAGTTGGCACGCCACTGTTGTGGCACAGACGGTGACGTTTCCAGATGCTAATTTAGCTGCGGTAATTCGCACCAGATTGGGACTCGGTTCCACGGATCCTATCACCAGAGCAGACCTAGCTGATAGCAATTTCACGAGTCTATCAGTTAATAATAAGGAAGTCGCGGATATTAGCGGCTTGGAGTATGCAACTAGCCTACTGACATTAGAGTTGGTTCAAAATGAAATCAGTGACCTGAGTCCGCTCTCAACATTGACCCGTCTCACATCTTTACGGCTTAATGAGAATGAAATCAGTGACATTAGTTCGCTCTCAACATTGACCAACCTTACGCAGTTAGACCTTCCTAATAATCAAATCAGTGACATTAGCGTGCTTAAGGGATTGACCAAGCTCACAAACTTACAGCTTAACGACAATGAAATCAGTGACATTAGCGTGCTTAAGGAATTGACCAAGCTCAAGGGCTTCTTAGAGCTTAATAACAATGAAATCAGTGACATTAGTGAGCTCTCAGGATTGGCAAATATCACACAGCTACACCTTTCTAATAATCAAATCAAAACCGTTAATGGGCTTTCAGGATTCACCAGTCTCACACATTTACTCCTTGATAACAATGAAATCAGTGACATTAGTGGGCTTTCAGGATTGACCAGTCTCACCAAATTACACCTTCATGCGAATGAAATCAGTGACATTAGCGTGCTTTCAGGATTGACCAGTCTCACAGACTTACGGCTTTATGAGAATGAAATCAGTGACATTAGTGGGCTTTCAGGATTGACCAGTCTCACCATATTATACCTTCAGGAGAATGAAATCAGTGACGTTAGTGGGCTTTCAGGATTGACCAGTCTCACCATATTATGGCTTCATGTGAATCAAATCAGTGATATTAGTGGGCTTTCAGGATTGACCAGTCTCATCCAACTAACTCTTACTGACAATCAAATCCGTGATATTAGTCCGCTCTCAGGATTGACCACCCTTACGGCTTTAACCTTTAGCGAAAATCGGGTCAGTGACCTGAGTCCGCTCTCAGGATTGACCGGCCTCAGACTGTTATATGCCTGTGCTAACCCATATACGGACATCAGCCCGATTACAAGTTTGTCTCGCTTAAGAACCCTCCACATTGATGAGACATTCAAAAAAGAGGCTGAAGAGGCTTTCGCTGAAGCGGGGCAGACTGTCCGATTCACCTTTTGTGAGGCACCGCCACCGAGCACCGGCAGTCCGGGCGACCGCCTGATCGTAACGTTTGAAGACTACCCAGAAGAGCGCCCCACCGAAGAATTCCCCCTCACTCTCAAATTCTCTGAACGCGTCAACGGCTTTCAAAAGGAGGACATCACTGTAGAGACAGAACTCACCCGAGGCACCGGCACCGCTACCTTAGAAGCGTTGACACCTATCGAGGGACCCGCAC
>VXPE01000087.1 GCA_009839745.1 Candidatus Poribacteria bacterium | reverse complement strand
CCGAGTTTGTAGAAACGAAACCACTGCCAACGACGGGTCAAAGTGTCGGGGCAGATTTCGGTATGAAAGACGCATATTTGACGCTGAGCACGGGTGAGAAGAAACAACACCCACAACCTTTGAAGCAATCCTTGAACCAACTTCGGTCTCTCAACAAAAGTCTTTCTCGCAAGATTAAAGGTTCTAACAGCTGGTGGCGGTGTGTCAGACAACTCGCACGCCTGTATCGTAAAATCAGTAACCAACGCAAAGACTTTCAGTGGCAATTGGCAAGCGGCCTTTGTAAGAAGTTTGATACGATTGCGATTGAAACCTTGAACCTTGACGGTATGAAACGCCTGTGGGGACGGAAGGTCTCCGATCTTGCGTTCTACCAGTTTGTGGAGATATTGAAATATAAGTGTCAAAAACATGGGCGTAAGTTGCTCCAAGTCGGTCAATGGACAGCGACAACAAAACCGTGTAGCGATTGCGGATTTCATAACGAAACTCTAACTTTAAACGATAGGCAGTGGACGTGTCCTGAATGTGGCTCACACCACGACCGAGACGTCAACGCTGCGATAAACATTTTGCGGGCAGGGATAGCCACGACATAAACGTGATGTGCCTGAGACTCGCTAAAGAGTTTCAGGGAATTTCCCGCAGGTGGAGACGGAATAAGACGGTGGACTCTTTGAGAAAACCGCACTGTCTATGAAACCGAAGCCCACGCCTTTAGGCGTTGGGTGCTATCACATTGACTCTCTCTACAAAATTCGGTGAATATCCGATAAAATTCCTTAAGTGGGAAAATTGAGAGAGAACAGTAGAGATCAGAAAGGATAGAGGCGAGAGAATATAACGAGAAGGTATCCCAATAAATTGGAACAGATGACAAGAAAAAAGGGGCGGGTATGAAGCACATCCACCCCTATATGAATAGCGATACTAAACAGCGGCAGGACCTCTTTCACCTGTGCGGATACGGATGGTTTCATCGATGGGCAGGACGAAAATTTTGCCATCGCCGATTTTACCGGTCGAAGCCGCCTGTTGCACAGCTTCAACGACTTTATCAACGTTCTCTTCTGCGACGACAATCTCGATTTTTAACTTCGGGACAAATTCGATCGTGTATTCGCTACCGCGGTACAGTTCAGTATGCCCACGGCTACGCCCGAAACCCCGAACTTCGCTGACTGTCATGCCCCGAACACCCACACTGCTGAGTGCCTCTTTGACCTCCTCCAATTTGAAGGGGCGGATAATACATTCTAGCTTTTTCATGCGATTCTCCTTTTTGGGTTAACAGTTAACAGTTTTCAGTTAAGACGTTTCCGTTGATACCGGCCGCTTCTCTCACTGACAACTGATAACTGATGACTCCTAAGAGTGATGTTGCAAAACCTCTGTGGAATCACGCCATCACGGTCGTTGTGATGGCGTGACATCCGAGTTCGCACGACCTAAATGTCGTGATAGAGGAAGAATTCGTAGGGATGCGGGCGCATGTTGATTGCATCGACCTCATTCTCGCGTTTGTAATCAATCCAGGTGTCCAAAACGTCTTGGGTGAACACATCGCCTTTGAGGAGATACTCGTGATCTTCCTCTAAGGCATCCAAGGAATCACCGAGGGACACTGGCGTAGACTCGATGTCCGCGAGCTCTTCGGGTTCAAGGTCATAGAGGTCTTTGTCCAGGGGGTCACCCGGATGGATGCGGTTCTGTATGCCGTCAAGCCCTGCCATGAGCAATGCACTGAAGGCGAGATACGGGTTACAGGACGGGTCCGGGGTGCGGAACTCGATCCGTTTTGCCTTCTCGCTCTTTGAGTAGACAGGAATACGGACGCATGCACTACGGTTCCGTTGTGAGTAAGCGATGTTCACGGGTGCTTCATATCCTGGGACCAATCGCTTATAGGAATTAGTTGTTGGAGCGATGATTGCACAGAGCGAGCGGGCATGCGTGAGCAAACCACCGATGTAATAGAGAGCATCCTCACTCAGAAGCGAATATCCCTGTGGATCGTAGAAGACGTTCTTGCCGTTTTTCCAGAGACTTTGGTGCACGTGCATTCCGGAACCGTTGTCTTGGAAGAGCGGTTTCGGCATGAAGGTCGCGACCAAATTGTTTTCGCGCGCCATATTCTTGATGATGTACTTATACAACGCAATCTTATCGCCAGTCGTGGTTAACTCACCAAAGCGGATGTCGATTTCACCTTGACCTGCGGTTCCGACTTCGTGGTGATGAACTTCCACATCAACGCCAGCTTCCATGAGCTTGAGACAGATCTCTGACCGGAGGTCTTGAAGTGTATCGGATGGCGGTACCGGGAAGTAACCCTCTTTATAACGCGGTTTATACCCAAGGTTCGGGTTCTCTTCACGTCCCGAATTCCAACTGCCTTCAACAGAATCGACAGAATAGAAGCCGGAATGTTGGTCCTGCCCGTAGCGAATGTCGTTCAGCAGATAGAATTCTGCCTCAGGCCCCCAGTAACTTGTATCCGCAATTCCGGTGGATTGGAGATACGCCTCTGCTTTCTGAGCAATATGCCGGACATCGCGTGTATAGTTCTCCAACGTAATCGGATCTTTGATGTTACACGTGATGCTTAGCGTCGGCACCTTGCAGACCGGGTCGATGAGGGCGGTCGTCGGATCTGGGAAGAGCAACATATCGCTCTCGTTAATTGCCTGGAAACCGCGGATACTCGAACCGTCAAAACCGGCACCTTCTTCAAAAAGGTCTTCGGTCAATTCATCTGCCATCATGGAAAAGTGTTGCCACATCCCCGGCAGATCCATGAATTTCAGGTCGATTATCTTTATATCGTTGTCTTTTGCAAGTGCAACCACCTCACTTGGTGTCATTACATATCCTCCTAAGTTCGGCTAAGTTAGCGCCGAAACGCCTTCGGTGTAACCTGATAGCCGAAACTTGCTATCAAAAATCAAAACTTGCTCGATCCAAGGACCGAGACTACAATCTGATAAAACGGGGTTTGGAAATCGCGGCACAAAAGCCTTGATGTTCCTAAACCCGTTTCGATAACTCAAAAAAATGTCCTAACTCTGTCAACTGAACGTGCAACTCATACCACTTGACGAGTGTCTTACTGATTGGTTAAGCAAAATTTATGCCAACCAATTGTAACCGGGTAGGGGACAACATTTGTTGACGGAAATAGGTTAATTCTCGCGTGGAATCACGAGACACAGCGGGCAAAGCGAGAGCGACAGCGTGAACGCATTGCTGCCACAATTTTTTCCTCACACCTAATCATAAACATTCCAAGATATTGCTAAATTATTAGGCATAACATTGCCCGTTTTTTGCGCGCAGCTGCGGAGGCACCCTATCATGATGATCGGGGTCGCGTGACCTCCGAGTCCCCACTCAAAGATCGCTGCTCCCAAGAGGGCAACCCTGAAGTCGCTCCTACGAAAATTCAATGTCTTTGGCAAAGCGGCTCGTCTCTGGACCGTCTTGCCAGGCATATTTGTTCGCAGGTTTGAGTTGATACGGGACATGGGCACTTGAGGAAAGCTGCGCAAAAGTGAACGCACAGATCCGCATCCCCGGATATAACTTGACCGGCATACGACCGAGGTTCCCTAACTCTAAAGTAGGAATGCCGATCCAACCCGGATCGAAAAGCCCGGCGGTGCTGTGGACGATAATACCGAGTCTGCCCAAACTACTTCTGCCTTCGAGCCGTGCCAATACATCGTCTGCTAATTCAAGTGTTTCCTGCGTTGCTGCCAAGACGAACTCACCCGGCTGCATCGTGAAGGCATCCCCGTCAGGGACATCAACCCTCCGCATCAGGTCATTCGTATCAATCTCTGCACGCAGATCGATGTATGGGTATTTACTATGCTCAAACACACGAAAGGTGTTGCTCAATCTGAAGTCGATAGAACAACTACCGAGTTGTGTTTCCAAGTCAGGCGCGGGGGAGATTTTGATTTTCCCTTTATTGATGTACTGGATAATATCTTTGTCTGATAAAAACATTTTTTAAAATTACTTTGCAGTTCGGTCAAGTAAATTTGAAGTTTGAAGCGTCTCTGCCGTATATCCGCCCGCGCCGTTGTTGCTGGCTACGTTCCCGCAACTAATTTTAATACGAAACCACTTACATCAACGTTCCCTTACATAGAACACTTCTTGAACTACTGCTCAGGTAGAAAATCCTCTGGTGAAATACCACGATACGCGTAGTCTAAAAGATTCACAGGATGCATTGCTTTCATGGATAAGCCACGTTTTTGAATGCCGAGTTGAATCTGGAGCAAGCACCCCGGATTGCCTGTCGCGACGATGTCCGCATCGGTTTCCGCGATGTGGTTCATCTTCCGTTCTAAAATTTCCTGTGACAGTTCCGGTTGTGTGATGTTATAGATGCCAGCACTCCCGCAACACCATTCGGATTCGGTTAATTCAATCAACTCCAACCCGGGTATCGCTTGGAGAACCTTACGGGGTTGCGCTTGGACGCTTTGTCCATGAAGGAGATGACACGGTTCATCGTAGGTAACGCGTTTTTCGATTTTTCCTTTCGGCGCGACCATCTCGATCTCGGCTAAGAATTCGCTGATGTCTCGCATCTTATGGCTAAAATGATCTGCTTTCTCAGCATAAGCCGTGTCGTGTTCTAAAAGTGCCTCGTATTCCTTGAGTGTCGCACCGCAGCCGGCTGAATTGATGATGATCGCGTCTAAATCCTCCGCTTCAAATGCATCAATGTTCTGTTTCGCGAGAGACGAAGCGACATCTCGAACACCGTTGTGAAGGTGTAACGCACCACAACAGGTCTGCTGGCGTGGGGTAACCACTTCACAGCCGTTCTGTGTCAAGACCCGAATGGTTGCAACGTTCGTCTCAGTGAAGACTTGGTTCATGATACACCCCGGTATGAATCCGACACGGTAACGAGTTTCGCCTTCCGCAGGTGTAATGTCGCGTATCGTATATTTCAATCGCGGTGATGGGATCTTCGGGAGTAATGATTCCATCTGCCCGAGTTGTCCCATCAGTTTCAGGAGACCCATCTTTTGAACGAGCCATCGGATACCGAGTCGCTGATAGAGCCACATCAACTCAAAGATCAGGTCCAATCGTTCTTTATTCGGTAGAATTTGTTTAAAGACGAGGTTCGTCCAGAACCGATAAGCGGCGGAGCGGGGTGCGTTCTGTTCATAGATAGCACGTGCCTCCTCAAGCAATTCTCCGAAGTGAACACCGGAAGGACAGGCGGTTTCACACGCTCGGCAGTCTAAGCACCGATAGATATATTCTGACCATTCTTCGTTGAGTGGAGTGGCATCTTCGTCTTTGAAGGCACTCCCCATGAGATAGAGTCTACCCCTGGGTGAATCCGTTTCTAAACCTAATTCTCGATAGGTTGGACAGGTTGGCAGACAGAGTCCGCAGTGTGTACAAGCATCCCACTTCTTCCAACTAAAAGTCTCTACGCCGGTAAGTTGTTGTGTTTGTTGATAGGACATATATTACGAAGTCGTGACCCCCTCGTTTAGGCTCCCGGAGCGATACCCCTGCAGGTCGAGCGCGACGTGCGTATATCCGAGTGTTTTGAAGTGCGTACTGATGTCACTGCGCACGGTTTTTGAAAGCATCCGCGAAATTTCCGCTGCTTCGAGCTCAATGCGGGCAAGATCGCCGTGGTGTCGAACACGGAATTGACGGATGCCTAAGTCATAGAGAAATTGCTCGGCGGCGTCTACTTGTCGCAGGAGTTCGCGGGTGATACGCATCCCGTAAGGAAACCGTGAGGAGAGACACGCAAACGCCGGTTTGTCCCATGTTGGAAGATCCCACGCCTTTGAAATCTCGCGAATCTCTGCTTTGGTCAGATTGACATCGATCAAGGGGGCTCGGATGCCCATCTGCTTCGCAGCATCCATCCCTGGACGGTGGTCACCGACATCATCTGGGATCGCGCCGTAGACAATCGTTCCGACGTTGTATTTTTCAGCGATAGGACGCAACTTATCGAACAATTCCGTCTTACAGAAAAAGCATCGGTTCGTCGGGTTGCTCGCATAACCTTCCAAATCCAATTCTTGTGTGTGGATGGTTTCAAAGCGGATCCCGATCTGTCTGGCGATATCTTGCGCGGCTCGCATTTCTCGGATCGGATAAGAGTCCGAAATGGCGGTAACGGCAAGCGCGTTATCACCGAGTGCGTGTTGTGCCGCCTCCGCAAGAAATGTGCTATCAACACCGCCGGAGAACGCAACGATGACCTTCTCATACGCGTGTAAGCACGTATAGAGGTCGTCCAGCTTTGCTTGTAGGGTAGGTTCAAGTTTCTGTTTTGGCATAAGCTATTCAACATGTAACGGCACGCCGGAGCGTGCCTACTACTTTTAAGAAGGGCGTTCAGCCCGTTGCAGTCTCAACAATTCATCGCTCAACAGACGACGCTTTAATCCGCCGATCCGATCAATAAAAAGAACTCCGTTGAGATGATCTATTTCGTGTAGCAGCACGCGCGAAAGTAAACCGTCGGCTTCAATACGGATGGATTCACGCTCGGCATTAATCCCCTCAACGACAATTCGCTCTGGACGTTTCACATCAGCCGTCACATCGGGGATGCTGAGGCATCCTTCTTCGGCAACAATTTCTCCCTCAGAACTGAGAATTTCGGGGTTAAACAGCACCAACGGTTCATATACTTCATCGTCAATTTCACCTATATTAATGATGATGATCCTCTTCAAAACACCGACTTGCGTTGCAGCAAGTCCAATGCCGTTGCCTGTACCCTCGAGCGTCATGAACATCTGTTCAGCGAACTGGAGTTCTGCATCTGTGATCTCTGCAACCGGTTTGGCTCTTTTACGAAGGACTGGATCGCCATAATAGCGCAGTTGCAAGGGAACTGTCTCATGCAGGACTACGTTACCTTCTCCATTCACGTCCGAGGCATCGACGTTCCTGGGCTTTCTTTTACGTTTCGGCATGTGTTAGGAAACTCTCCGTTTTTGGTGTATCTCCGACGAAAACAACATTTAATATGGTAGCACTTCTTGCAAATTCTGTCAAGCAAAAAGTTTTACTTATCAGAGGCATTCAGTTTTCAGCAGTCAGTTATCAGAAAGAGTCGGGATTCGGAGATCCGTCCTACAAGAGGGAAAGTGTATCAAAGGGCTGGCATGAGGTAGAGATAGAAGCCTTCGTCATCAACGATTGAACCTATGAATTCCGCTAAGAGATTAAGATTATGCTGGGCGATCAGTTCTGGATCTAAAGCGCGATTCATGATAATGAGAATATCCTGAGATGCCTGGTTCCGCAAGGCGTTTGCCACCTCAACGACTTGGCTGTCTGGAATATCCGCATCGGGCATGCGGACGTTATCCCATCTGACAAAAGAGCCTGGGCGATTGCCGTGTACGTAATGAATTGCGTCTTTCTCGAGGTATCCGACAATGGTGCTGGCGGCGTAATCTATCTCACCGACCATCTGCATGTCTTGCATGTCGTTTGCCTTGATATATTCAGCTACCTGTTTCCCGTAAGAGAAAACGTGTCGGTGTTCCAGTCCAATGGCGGTTATACCTCCAATAAAATGACAGATAAAGATGAAGGTGAAAAACGGAGAAAACAACCGTTGCGGTAATCCGTTGAGAATTTTAGATCGAAAGTCTATCTCAGGGCAGTCTTTATAAATCCAACCGGTCATTAGGAGTGTGATAAACAGGAATCCGTGGTGCCGCATGCTACCGTAATACTTAATATAAAAAAATGATAAGAGTCCAAACATCGCCACGAGATATATGAGGAGCGCCGTTGGGCGCTTGAGTAATAACAGCACCCCGCAAAGCATCAGGAGACAACAGAACGGGATTTGAATGGACTGGAAGACGGGGTGGATGTCTAATTGGTGCTTATTCCAAAAATTAAGTGAAAATTCGGGAATTGGAAGAAAGGCGTGAGAGATGAGTTTGATAACCTTACTTAACTCTTCTGATTCGTAGGCAAACTTCCATTCCACAGCGAACCCTGTATCTGGTGGGGGGTTGAGCTGCAAAACTGATGTCATAATACCGATTCCAATAAGGGTGAACCCGATCCAGACGGCTCGTTTATCTGCAGTCGTCTCGCCTTCTTGGACAAACGGGTTTAGGCGGCAACAGTGACAAACGTATTCGCAGCAGAGCGCGACACCTACGGCTATGGTGAGAATTAAGGCATGGACACTCGTATGTGCCAGCAGGAATAGCACGCAACCCACCCAGATAAAGCGTTTGTAACGCGCCTTGAAAAGGATGCAGAAGACGGTTATTAGCAGAAGTCCGAGGGCATAGTTTCTCGCGAGAATCGCGTATTCATAAAGGACGAAGTAACCGAAACAGAAGAGGAATTTCTGGAGAAGGTTGAAGGGTGCGTAGCGGACGAAGAGATAAACGGTAACCCCCGCAATCAGGAGGTGGAACACCTGCATAATGACAGGTGAGTGTGTGATGCGCGTAAGTGGCATGAGACAGAGGTGCCACAAGCCCGGATGTCCCTCATATTTGAGATGCGCGAAAAGCTCAAAGACGGAGCCACTATCACGGGCAAGCAGCCATGCCTGAATCTCGTCGCGCCACATTTCATGATGACTGGCGGTAAATGCGCTGACGCCAAGGAAAAGAAGTGCCAATCCCAAAGCGTAGTGTTTATCCTTTGTGGGCATTGATATCACCATTATTTGACTGTAGTGTTACTGGATCGTGAGGCTTGAAATCGGCAGCCATAAACCACCTGTGCTCTTTGCAATGAACTTCTGAAAGGGTTCGTCGCGTCCGATAACATCTACCTTGATTTTAGCAGTTTTCATCTTTACCATCACGTCTATTGAAGAGTACGCGCCGCTTACATATTCGTCTGTGACAAATATGAAATGCACCTCAGCGTCTTGTCGGAATGTAACCTCATCAGCGGCTCGGATGAGTGCGTCCAGACCGTTCTCGTCTCCGCGAAATTTCAGTTGTGCCAACACCTTCTTAATCTGAGAAACCGAACGCATTTGAGAGATCACTTCAAAGTCCAAACCGAGTAGACCATATCCGGTTCCAGCCCGGAAGGTAACGACGCCGATAGTGAAGTCGATATTCGCGTTGTCGAAGAGATCTGTCATAGAACTGAGGTGCTCACGCACTGCGGCAACATCGTTTTTCATGCTCCCGCTGCCGTCAATAACAAAGACGATGTCAACGAGATCGGTTCCTCGGTTTGCGACGATATGTTTCCCTATCTTGGTAAGTGCTAAATCGGGAAGCGTGAGTCCTCCAATATCGGAGGTGGGTTGCTCGTTCGTCCCGCCTAAAAATCCACGATTAGCACTACCGGCTTTTCCATGACCTGATATACGTGAACTCAATCCACTGCCTCCACCGCTGCTGCCTAATCCTGATACAGGTTTCGCGCGTAACCCCTTTCCGTAGGTGCGTTCTCCTGGCACAGTAACGGCAAGTTCGGGGGTTTGTAGTTCAACAATGGCATCTTGAGGTGATACTGGTGCCGCTGCGGTCTGAAGCGTGGGAGGTTGGACCTCGACTGTTTCCATCTGTTGCCTGGCTTCAGGGACTGTAGAGGGTTGTAGGGGCAGGTGGCGAAGCCTTTTCAATGGACGCACGGAACTCCGCAATCGAATTTTGACGATGTCAAACTCTGTGACGGGGTTGGGCTGCCACTCGAGCCTTTGCCGGTATAAGGTGCCGAGTAGCATCATCAGGAGAATATGAAGCCCGATGGAAATGAGAAGGGCATTTGGGATGTTTTTCCTAAGAAGGACCTTCATTTTCTTTTCCCTGCCTTGGTGGTGCATTCAGGTACTGTCTGTGAGTCCAAGAATTATTATAGCACTATGTATACTCTTACTTCAAGTGAAGAAAAAAAGTTGACGAAAATGTTGAAATTTGGTATCATATAAATACTGACAAAAAGAGAGTTTCGGTTGATCCTGCTGAAATAATCCGAAAGGCACTAAAAAAACTAAAATGAAGCACTACGGCTTAACACTGAATCTCAAAAACGATCCGTCCGTTATTGAAACATATAAGGCATATCACCGAGAGGCATGGCCCGAAGTGATTGATGCGCTGAAAGCAGTTGGCATCACGAAGATGAATATTTATCTGCTCGGATGCCGTCTGTTTATGGCAATGGAAACAATTGATACCTTTGATATAGAACGCGATTTTCCGCGCTATCTCGAAGAGAACCCGAAATGCAAAGCTTGGGACGAATTGATGAGAACCTTCCAAGAACCTGTAGCGGAGGCACAGCCGGACGAATGGTGGGCACAGATGGAGTCTGTCTTTGAATTATAACGCAAAAATGAATATATCCTCTCCGATGCCTACGACTTTTCTATCGGTCGGTCACTTCTGTTATGATGTCTCGCCAAACGGTTATATCCTTGGTGGATCCGCTTCGTATTCAACCCTAACTGCGCGAAATCTCGGGCACCATGCTCGGGCGGTTACAGCTGTTGGATCGGACTTTGATCGGGAGAATCCACTGTTGGAAGGCATAAAGACTGTCTATCATGAATCGCCTGAGACAACAATCTTTGATAACCAATACGATACGAAGGGACGCAGGCAGCAATTTATCCTTGGGAGTGCACAACAATTAAGGGAAAGCGACATCCCCCTTGAATGGCGGACCAGTGATATAGCCTACTTGTGTCCGATCGCAGATGAGGTTTCTACTGAAGTCGTTCACTGTTTCAGCGACGAAACGTTAATAGGGGCAACACCGCAAGGCTGGCTCCGACAGTGGGATGCCAGCGGTAGGGTTGCGGCAAAGCGATGGGGAACAGCAAAGGACATCTTACCGCATATTGATATATTAATCCTGAGTGATGAGGATCTCCGGAGTTATCCAGATGAACTTGAAAAATATATCGGGTTAACTTCAATTGTTGTCCTAACACAAGGCGCACAAGGGGCAACCCTTTTTCAAAATGGGACGCAGCTTGAATCCGCTGCCTACTCCGTTACAGAGGTGGATCCAACAGGCGCAGGTGATGTTTTCGCCACCGCCTTTTTGATTAATTATTATCAGAGTCGTTCTGTCAAAGAGGCACTCAACTTCGCACACTGTGTCGCATCTTTCGCTGTTGAAGGGATTGGTACCTCTTGTATACCGAAACTGCCGCAAGTTGTGTCGAGATTACAGACGTAGTTCGCGAAGGTTAGGGTGTCCTAATGTGAGGGTCAACCTACAAAAAATGCATCGGGATTCAGAAATCACTTTACAAAAATGGACGCTTTCATGAAGAGAGAAAACTATGGCAATTACCTACGACTTCATTGTATACAGTAGTAGAACATCGGCGACAGACTGGATTCTCGGGATGAAGGCTGTTCACGGAGAAGTGCCCCTGGATATCGTCATACCTCACGAGTATGGAACATCAGAACCTGACAATCCTGAAGTCGTGGGTGTTTTAACAGCCGAAGGATTGGAACGCGAGAGCACCGACGGGTTAGAACTTTACCGATACCTCCGACAACTGAATCCAAAGAAAAATAACTCATTCGGATACAATGAGGTAGTCATTCGGAATATACATGCGCGCCTGAGTGACCTGAAGGTTGATGAAGAGATACGGGTGCAAGTTACATACAGCGAGCGAAGAGAAGCTTATACCCAGTTTTCGTATCATATTAAGTTAATAGGCATTTTTGGAGGGACAGATGCGTCCGAGTTGGTGAACCGACCGAATCAAATTGCTACACCATTGTCAACGGAAAAGGACCCATCGTCGCAGGAGCAAATCAATTTTAGTAATACGGGACAGCCGGTTTATAAAACAACCAATACCTTAGATAAATTAATAAATTTTACGCAAAATCTCCAAAAAGAGTTGGCACAGACGCGCAAAGAACTCGAGGACATGTCAGATAAAATTCGACACCTCGAAGAGGAGCGAAAGCAGATTGAAGACGAAAGGCGGAGATTCACCGAAACCCTGAACCTGATTGAGGACATTTTTGACCGACTCAACCGGTTGGAACTTTTCGATTCACGCATTCAAGACCTTGAGGAGGACCGGTATCAACTTCATAATCTTCAGCAAACCTTGCGGAAATTCCTCGTAGCGTTACATCAGCAAGCCCGGACAGCCCTGCAAGAATACACCGATGGGACAGAGAACGGGTTTGACAAACGCCCTTGAAAGTATTCCCATTAGGACAATAAAAGGAGAGTATCCTTATGATGAAATTAGGGACTATGTCTCTGAATGTGAGAAATACGACTGCTTCTGCTTTCGCACAAATCGTGTACGATCTCGGTTTTGATGTTATCGAGTTACATTCAAGCGCGTTTGAATCCACCGATGCAGACTATCTACGAGACCTGAAGAAAGATCTCGCACGGAAAGGATTGCCGTTAGGTTATATCGGGGTTAGCAACAACTTTGGACGTCCCGTTGCTGAGCATCCCGAACAAGTCGCCCTCATAAAGCAGTGGATTGACGTTGCCGCTTTTATGAGTTGTCCAATCGTCCGAGTCTTTGCCGCTTATGTTCCTGAGGATTATGATGATGAAGAGACTTTGTGGCCACCGATGATTGAAGCCTTCAAGGAGGTCGCTGAATACGGTTATGAATCAGGAATCCTCGTCGGGCTACAGAATCACAACCACAACAACGTTACACGCGATGGGACCGCCGTTTTACGGGCACTGAATGAAACGGATCATCCCTATTTCACACATATCTTAGACACTGGACAGTACGCAGGGTCCCCCGGCGCGAGTGGGCATCGCGGCTCTCCACATCCTAACTATGACTGCTATGCAAGTATTGAACAGACCGCACCTCATGCCGTTTATGTCCGCACGAAGTTCTATCAAATTGATAGCGGCGTGGAGGAATGGTTGGATTATCCTCGCGTTTTAGATATTCTGCGCGGGGTTAACTATAACGGATGCCTCTCGGTCGTCTATGAAGGGGAGTCCGACCCCATTGACTCCATGCGTAAGGCGAGAAGTTATCTGGAATCTTTACTGTAGAAGAAAAAATGAAAACGCGTGCCGCTGTTATTGTTTTCAATTAATTGTCAGAACCAGGATTCAGGGATTTGCAGAATAAGAAAACCATCCATAGCACAGTTCGCGACCAATTTAGCCAACATACCGACTACTACGCACAGAGTCGTATTCATGCTACAGGGAATACGCTAAACGTCCTCCTCGACTTTGCAGACCCTAAAGGAACGGAACAGACGTTAGACATCGCTACTGGAACAGGTTTCACAGCGTTTGCTCTCGCACCCAAGGTGGCACATGTTGTCGCGACCGACCTAACCCCGGAAATGGTCGAGAAGGCAGTTGAACTGGCACAACAGCAAGCGATAAAAAATATCACGTTTTCCGTCGCCGCTGCTGAGGCGCTACCATTTGGTGATGCCTCGTTGGATTTGGTAACTTGTCGGTTGGCACCACATCATTTTCAAGATGTGCGGGCATTCTTAAGCGAGGTCCATCGGGTTTTGCGGACAGACGGACTCTTCTGCATGACCGATTCTGTCTCACCGGAATCAGAGAAATTGAGAGCGTGGCAGAACCGCGTTGAGAGACTCCGAGATAACTCGCATGTGTATGGCTACCCACCCTCGCAATGGGATGCGATGATTATAGATGCTGGATTTTCTCTTGAAAAGACGGCACACGTCCGGAACGCACAGATGTCATTTCTCTGGTGGGTACGTCCGGAGAAAAACACACCGGAGGTCGTTCAAGAAATTCGTGATGCGTTTGCACAACTCTCGCCTGATGAGGCACGAGAGCATTACACTGTCCAGCCAGAAGGTGATGACTTCTATTTCTCCTGGCCCATGTACATTGTTAAAGCAAGGCGAAGATAGGACATTACGACATCTTATATCAAGCTTAGAAGGTTTGCGTCAAGCGCACCATCGACAAACGCCCGATTTCTGGAGAACCGATAAATTGTTGGTGCCTACGGTTCAGTAGATTCTGGACTGTCAACGAGAAACGGGGTCTCGGACCGATTGGCAGATCGTAACCTGCGTTCACATCGATTGTGTAATACGATTCAAGATCGCCGACGTAAACCCCGGATCTGATCGGAAAGCCAGTCACAAAACGCGTCCGAAGTCCCACGCCTAATCCGAGATCCGCGTTCAGATATTGAATACTTGCCCCGAATTTATTCTTAGGTGCGTTGAGGGCAATATCCCCGAGTCCATCAACGTCCTCAAAAAGATCCTTGCTGACAAACGAGTAATTGGCACCGAAATTCCAACTTGGGTTAAGATAATAGGTAAAACTCAGATCTAACCCGTTGAGCGAAATGTCCCCATAGTTCCGGTAAGTCAGCATAATAGCATTTGGGTCTGCCGCCTGTTCGGGTGTCACTGTGCCGAAAGGTATGAAAGCAGGACCGTTGTTTTCAGTGCCTGCCACGAACAATTTCACCAACTCATCAACAGGCGAACCATTGCCATTACCGCCTTGAGCCGGGGCATCAAATGCAAGCAGTGCCTGATGAAGTGCCGCATTTTGCGGATCGGCTAACGCTACAGTAATCTGTTTACCGAGCGAAGCACCTAACGTGGTAGGGTCCAAGAACACATTTGGGGTTTCGACAACCAAAGGACCGGTAAAATCCTTAATCCTTGAGTGGTAGACATCGGCAGAGAAAGCCAATTTATTCATGAGGATGCCTTTGTAACCGACCTCATAAGTTTGTGTAATCGTTGGTTTAAGCGGGGTCACATCGTTCACATCTTCAACATCGACAAAGTCACCTGCCTGCGGATCCAGCGAGCGTAAGACATTTTTTACACCAACGACCTGCTGCGGAATGAGGGTGTCAAGCCCATCGGAGAGTGCCTCAACAACCGGGACAGGGAGACCTTGTGCGGTTAGACCTGCTTCAAAAATCGGCTGCACGCCGCTCATGACGGCACTGCGTCCGATACTCCACATAACGTTGGTGAAGACAGGATCGTCAAGTGGAATATGTGTCTCTGATGGAAGTTTTGCCAACGGCGAGAAGGGAGAACGGAATTCTGGACGACCGTCCGCACTCCTTTTGAAGGTGAATCCCGTTTCGGAGCGGACCCCTTGTGCCCGTATGTCAATATTCGGACTGAAGCCTAACACGGGTTGGAAGTTGGTACCTAATCCGAACGCGTCTCCAACTGATAGAATATCCAGAAACAGGTCGGAGGTTCTCGGCGTATTGAAGGCACGGTTATAGGTTACTCTCAAATTGTGATCGTTGTTGGGTTGATAAGCAAGTGCAACACGCGGTGAAAGGACGATGTCTTCGAGCTGGTTGTGGTCATCAACCCGTCCCGCAGCGATGAACTTTAACTGCGGCAGGATTTTGGTCTCTGACTGCAAATACGCACCTATCTCATTGATGCTGTCATCCTCTTCATTGACGCCATTGATTGTCCCTTCCGTATCGGGACGGGTCAGCAACACATCCATGCCATAAGTAAAACGCTGCCACTCGCCAAAACTATAGCCGTGCTGAATCTGCCCGACATATAGGTCGGAATTGTCAATAGTCGGATCACCGCTCCGCACGACATAAGTATCCCCAGCATTGCTCCGATTCCAAAAAGCTTGTGCAAAGAGATCTTTGTGAATGAACCGTCCTTGCAGGTAACCGTAGGTCCAGTTTTGGGCTTGACCTGCACCAATCCCCGTCAATTCAATGCCAGTAGCTTGCGTGAAACCGCTGGCAAGAATTGCGGTCGTATCATTGCTTGGACTATAATCGACGCGAAATTCGCCGCTGGCTTTGTAGGTATCAAATATGAGTCCTCCTTCGCCTTCAATATCTTCTTTGGCGCGTCCTTCTTGCCAATCGTTTCCACGAAAATAATTCCCTGAAAACTTATAACCGATCGCCTCATTGACAACGCCTGCATGTCTAAGAGAGCCCATGAGTATACTCCGTTCACCACCACCAATGCTGACGGTTGTTCCTTGGGAAGTGAACGGCGAACGAGTGATAATGTGCATGACACCATTCGCACTGTTGGGACCGTAGAGTGCTGCGCCAGGACCCGATACGACTTCAATCTGTTGAATATCCTCGCTTATAGTCGGAATCAAACTGTAACTATTGACCCGCAGTGAAGGAACACTCGCAATCCGATTGTCAACGAGGGATAGAAGTGAACCCGAGAAAACGTTGTTGAAACCACGGACGACAACATACGACGCTCCCAATCCAGCGGTCACAACATCCACCGCACGCACCGATTTTAAATGCTCCGTAACACTTGGCGCAACCCGGTCCTTTATTTCCGAATCCCCAATAAGAGCAACTGATGCTGGTGCCTCGAGCACCTTTTCCCGACGGCGCGATGCCGTAACGGAGACCTTTTCAAGTTGGATCACTTCTGAAGAGAGGGCAAATTCTACCGACTTCGTTTCGTCGTCAGCAAGTGCGACATCCGTCATAACTGCCTCGGTATAACCGGGGGAGGAAGCAGTAATTGTATAGACCCCAGTGGCTAAATCTAAAATCTCAAGAGCACCAGTTGCGCTGCTAACACCTTGCGTAACAGCACCGTCTTCGTGCGTGACGGTAATAGACACGTTGTTCAGTCTGTTGTCGGTTCGGGCATCTGTCACAGTAACGTTCAAAGTAGCGGCTTGTACCGACACCACAGTAATAATCAAAATAATGAATGAGATCAATAATAAAACACCAAGTCGATATGGGGATTCCATTATGTTGTCTCCTTTGTTTCAGGAATGTTGTTGGACACGACCTCAATAGATGTGCTATAAAAAGCCGAATGCTTCTGTATAAGCGTCTCTTATAGGAAATGTTTAATATCGGCAGGCGTTGGTAACGCAGGAATTACGCCGACTTTCTGGGTTGCTAACGCGCCTGCTGCGTTGGCATATCGCATAATAGCGTTAAGTTGGTCATTTTCAAGTGATGTAAGATCTGCATGCAGCATCAGTTGGGTGAGCATCGCCGCGACGAATGCGTCTCCTGCACCGAGGGTATCCACGACTTCCACCTCAAATCCATCAACATAGCCTTCAGCGGAACCGTTCGTGTAATAGCACCCGCGTTCGCCTAACGTGACAACGAGTAGTTTCACACCGAGTCCAAGGATACGATCAACCCCATTTGTCAATTCGACATCGTCCGTAATAAACTCCCACTCCTCTTCCGAAATTTTGACGATATCTGCGTAGGGCATCACTTCCCAGATCCAGTGCTTCGCATCGTTCTCGTTATCCCAGAGCATCAACCGTAAATTCGGATCGTAGGAGAGCCTCGCACCCCCCGATTTTGCGGACTGGATTGCGTGAAGGGTCGCTTCTCGACTCGGCGAGTGACTGAGGCTGACAGAACCGTAGTGGAATAGTTCTGTCGATTGGACATAGCTGGCGTCTATTTCATCGGGCGAGAGTTGGATGTCGGCACCCGGATGTCGATAGAAGGTGATGTCTTTCATACCATCAGAGCGCGTGGCGACGAAGGCCAAGGTTGTACGAGATCCTTCACCTGCGATGAGGTAATCGGTATTGACCCTGTTCTGTTGGAGCGTTTCGCGTAGGAAATCCCCGAACGCATCTGCGCCGACTTTACCGATAAACCCGGCATCTATGCCGAGTTTCGTTAAGCCGACCGCAACATTCGCGGGGGCACCCCCTGGGGCTTTGACAAATCCCGGGGCTTCTGCAAGCGTCACATCAGGGGTTGTAGAGACGAAGTCGATGAGGAGTTCACCGATACATAAAGCTTTTGGCATATTTTTAATTATGGACCTCTGGTCTGCGCTCCAAATGTAAAGCAAAGACCAAGCAAATACCTCTTAACTGAAAACTGGGGACTGATGACTGAAAACTCTTAAAATGTAGTGCGTAGGTTTTGTGCCTGTCCAGTCTGTGCGGATCGGTAGCCTGCATCGAAAATTTCTATGACGTGCCGGGCATGCTCCGCTGTGACGATCGTCGGTTTATCCTCACGGATCCAATCCACTAACTGCATAATATCCTCATAGACGTGCGATTCCTGAATGCTGCGATGCTGTCCCACAACGTGTGGGAGTTCCCCATCCGGGGCATCAATGGGGTTCCCATTCAGCAAATTGCCTTCAATCGTGCCATGGGTGCCGTGAATTGCCAGCCTACCTCTGACGACGGAACCAGCGGCGGCACCGTAGACAAAGCCGTAGAATGCCTCGCCGAAGTCAAGCAAAATAAAGGTATTATCGTCCATATCGCACGGGAGCATCTCACCTCGGAATTCGCGTTCCTTGAGACGCACACCGGAGAACGCTGTTACACGTTTCGCAGGTCCGAGGATGCCGGTCAGTGTATGCAAGCCATAGACAGTCATATCATAGAGCGGTCCGCCCCCGGGTTTGCGGAAATACCAGGCCGGATTGATATTGGAGAGAGGATCGTCACCATGTCTGACAGATTCGTTTTCGTGGTATCTTCCGAAGGCAGAACCAGCGGCTGCCCACGTCAACGTTCCGATGGCACCATCAGCAATAAGGCTGCGAATTTCTTGATGGATCGGACGGAGCATCTCGCCAGGGGAAGCCACTAATTTCACGCCTTTACGCGCCGCCGATTCGATCAGGTCATCCGCTTCATCGACGGTAGTCGTCATTGTTTTGTTGAAATGGGCATGGAGCCCGTGTTCAATGGCAAGTTTACCCTGCTCATAATGCAAACCGATAGGCGATGCGATGCTGACTGCATCTACATGTCCGTCTGCTAAAAGGGTTTCATAGGTTTCATACGCATACGGGACGTTGAATTTCTCAGATGCCGCTTCTGCCCTGCCGGGGACAGGGTCACAGACAGCCGTTACCTGTAATCTATCTTGGATGTCGTCTTGCGTGAGATGGGGCAGAATGCCGCGCACGGAGATACTTCCTACACCGACGACCCCGATGCGTACTCTGTCACTGGTTGACATAATATTTCCTCCAAAAGCGAAAAATCGTAGCATGCAACAACGGCGCATGCGGAATCAACAAGAAGGGATTTTTGTCAAATCGTCTTGACTGCGCGCAAGCAACATTAGAAAAGCATGATATTTCCTTTGAAAGTGAAAAATCGTAGCACGCAACAATACGCAGAAACACCCAAGCAAAAACACGCATGCGAAACCAACAAGAAGAGGCTTTTGCCGAATCGCCTTGACTGCGCGCAAGCAAAATTAAAAATTATCGCCATGATGTTTCGTGGTGCCATCCAACAGCGTTTTTCAGTTTATCACAGTTGATAAACGATTGATGTCCCTCAAGCGTTTTCACCTTCGATAGAAATTCGGGTTTAAAACGCTTAACCAATTCTTGAGAAGATTCTAACGCGGAAGTATCATCGGCGTTCAGAAAATAGACATCGTGTGGGGGTAGCGTATCCGCTTTCTCCATGATCAGACGGTGCGCACTCGCGACATCTTCACTCCCTACCCAACACCAGAGCCACGGGGTCCACGCGGTTGTCGGTTTGGCGTTCTCTGCCATTTGCTTTCTCCGTTCTTCTGGACTGATACCGGCAGGACGTGTAACGTAGGTTCGGATGCCATAAGCGCGGGTATAACTTGCTAACAAATCTTCACCACACCGTTTAGAGAAACTATAAGAATCTTCAGGATAACACGGGTGCTCTTCATCTATAGGCAGGTAGTCTATCGGGATGTGGGTTTTACTAATTCGGAAGCCGTGTCCTAATGCGCAATTGCTGCCGGACATCACGACCGTTTGGACACCTGCCTCGATCGCGGCTTGCATGAGGTAGTAAGTGCCGAGCATATTCGTTTTGAAGGTCGCATCGAAAGGGATGCCTCTCTGTTCAGCATCTGCGCGCATATCCGGATGATCGACGGGACCCGGTTGGGCACCGAGGTGTTGGATAGCGTCTACACCTTCAACAGCACGCTGGCAGTCTTCAAAGTTGTTCAGGTCGCCTTGAATAAATGGGAGGTGCGAGAATTCAGTAGGTGGCGGTCTCCGCGACATGAGGACGAGTGAGTGCTGATCCGCCAATTCTCGGATCACAAACTCGCCGAGCCTACCACTCGCACCAGTTATAAGTATTTTCATTTTTAATTATTCCTTGCGGAGAAGTAACGTGGTTTGAAACTTCAAGATTTTCGCGTTGGAGCTGAAGAAACTCCCCGCTGAATGCCACACGCGCATTCAGCGTTGATTCGCAAAAACGCCTCCACTCCGTTACGGACTACGTTTTCATTGCTGTTTTAACACAAGTTGTCATCTTTGTAGCATAACCTGTTAGGTTGTGCATCTTCGGACACAAACTATGGTAGATTTTAGAGTTACCTACTTTTTCATAATGTCGTGTTAACTTCAATCTCGTAATCGAGAATCTTCTTATTTCAACCAAACGCACCGAGTCTATCGCTCGCGCCAGTTATCAAGTTTCAATCTCGTAATCGAGAATCTTCTTATTTTAACTGATGGGGATATTATAAAACGGGGGGAGAAAAAAATCAAGAGGGTTTCAATCTCGTAATCGAGAGTCTTATCTTTTCAAGTGTCCGATTCCTGCCTGTAGGCGGTGGCGAAATGTAGGCGGAATGCCGTGAAGTGTAGGCGAAAGCGACCGCGTGTGTTTGTCCACTTCCTGCGGAAGCACTGCGTGGACTTTGTTATTGACGCGGTGCTGGAGCATTCTACAAACATCGAACAGAAGCCTGAACGGACACCGCATCCGACCGCCAGGGACACAGAACGCAAGGAACCTTGCGTCCGGCACTCTACAAAAATCAAACGCACGCCAAACGCAATGGAACGGAGACGCTAACGCAACGTAGGGGCGTATCGGCATTCTACAGAAATATCGCTGTCGCAGAACGCAATGGAACGTAGCGGCATGGAACGCAAGGACGGAATGTAGCCGCAATGCAACGCAAGGTAACGTAACGTAGCCGGAATGGAAACGCTGGACGCACCGGAGCCGCCTGTCGCGGTAAAGCCCCAAGCCACCGTTCCCGATAAACATCGTAGCACCTTAATATCACTATGCCCAGCAGGGAATGCGGGTGGGTGTATTGTTTTAGCGGGTTGCGGGTTTGTTTGTGAGAGGAACGTTGATAGCGCAACAAGCGGAGGGTGCGCGCAGGGAAGCGCGCCTGCGCAGTGACAGGCGTGGCGTAGTCGGTAGCGTAAGTGGAGCTTTTTGGAGCGGTAAGCGGACGCCAAGCCATCGCACAGGCACAAGCACAGTGCGCTGACCGGAGCCCAACCGTAGCGAAGAGAGTGGCGGGTAGCACGGTGCGGACTTTGTTATTGGCACGGTGCGAACCAGAACGGCGGTACCGCTTGGCGAGTCTTTGTCTTCTGGGCACGTTGCTTGAGAAACAAGCGAAGTAGCGACTGGCGGGCGGTGGTTGGCAAGGCAAACGCGGTCAAAGCGGAGCCTGCGAAGTGTGACCAAGTGAAGCCGTAGGCAATCCTACGCCTCGCCAGAAAGCGGCACCTTACCCGAGTGCGCACGATACGTAATGTAATTCTTTTTCCAGAACCCTTTGGGTCCTCAATAGCACAGTGGAGAAGCCGACTTCCGCGTGTTCCTGCCATTTGTCTAAAAATGGCATTCCTGCTGTTCGCAAGAACATGCACTCTTTACACGCTCTTTAGGCTTCGGAACGGTGAAGTAGACGAAGAGGTGTAATACCTTTCGCCAGAAAGCGGACGGTGCTGGAAAGTGCGAGAATAGAGATTGTAGTAGGCGGACTGGAGAGCAGTGGAGTCGATGGACGCTCTTTACGGGGTGCTCTCTTGGGCGTGTCAGCGGTGCGTGTGAACGCCATCGGGGACGTGTCATTCCAAAGCCTGCGACGCATGCCTCGTACCCGATGTGCAGTGAACCGTCTCCGCTGACACGCCATCTTTGGCACCCCGGTTCTTGCGTCCATCGACGGAACGGAACGCAAGGGAGACGGGATGGACCCAGTAGCGGAATGGAGTCTGACGGAGTGAAAGTGGCGTCAGTCGAGCGGCGGGCGTGTGCCTGTTGCGATGCGTGTAGGCGACGGGAACGACTTACGGATGCGTGCGTGGTACATACCCTCTCTGTGATCCGACAAGAGACCGCAACTGCACCTCCTGATTTTCTCTTGACATTTT
>VXPE01000086.1 GCA_009839745.1 Candidatus Poribacteria bacterium | reverse complement strand
GCTTGAATGGGGTTCAAGAGGTCGCTGGTTCGAATCCAGTCGCCCCGATCTCTGAATATGCAATATCGTCTTAGAAGTGGTATATCGTGCAATAAATCGGAAAGAAAGGAGGGAGTTGTAGTAGTGGACAAGTCGTGTATTAATGTTGGCATTTTAGGATGGGGTACTGTCGGCACAGGCGTTTCCAAAATCCTGATGAATCAGAATTCCCTCATCGCCAAAAATAGTGGCACCGAATTATGCCTAAAAAAAATAGCAAAACGAACTTTACCTGCGACGCGGCAAGGTGTTGAACTCCCTGTGGATTGTCTGACAACCGATCCCGCAGCGGTCGTTGACAATCCGGAAATCGATATTGTTGTTGAACTTATCGGCGGTGTCACAACAGCACATTCCCTCATTAAACGCGCGATCCAAAATGGAAAACACGTCGTCACAGCAAACAAAGCCCTTCTCGCAGAACACGGGGGAGAACTCTTCCAACTGGCTTCAGAACACCAAGTCAGTCTCAATTTCGAGGCAAGCACGGCAGGTGGCATTCCGATCATTAAAACCCTACAAGAGAGTTTCGCTGGCAACCAGATCCACTCCCTTTACGGTATTGTGAACGGGACGTGTAACTATATGTTGACCGAAATGCACGGGCGGGCTGTAGACTTTGCAGATGTACTCAAAGTCGCACAGGACAAGGGATACGCCGAAGCCGATCCAACACTTGACGTTGAAGGAATTGATGCCGCACAAAAACTCATTCTCCTGATCGCCCTCGCCTATCGGAGTAATATTTCACTGTCGCAATTCCATGTTGAAGGTATTACGGATATCACCCAGAAAGAGATCCAATACGCTCGCGAACTGGGTTACGTCATTAAACTCCTCGCAATCGCGAAACTTACCGACGGAAATCGCGTGGAAGCACGTGTGCATCCGACACTGGTGCCAGAGCGGAGTTTGTTAGCGAATGTCGGTGGGGCATTCAACGCGGTTTGTGTTATCGGTGATGCGGTCGGCCCGACCCTCTTTTATGGACAGGGCGCTGGAGAGATGCCAACCGCAAGTGCTGTTGTCGCTGACATTATTGATGCCGCGAAGTCTGTGCAGCAAGGCGTAAGCACTCCGATTTCACGGGCATGGCTTGCAGGGGCACAGGCGGAAGTTGGTGTATGTCCTATTGACGATATTGAGACGCGGTATTACATCCGTTTTGTGGTTGCTGACCGACCCGGTGTTCTCGCAAAGATCGGGACAATTTTGGGGAACTGGCAGATTAGCATCGCCTCTGTCATCCAAAAGGATCCGCACGGTATGGAGACCGTGTCCCTCGTAATGTTAACCCACAAGGCGCAAGAGAAAAACATGAAAGCCGCGCTCGCAGAGATTTATACGCTTGAAGATGTAAAGGACGAGGCACAACTCATTAGAATCGAAGAAGAAGTCGACTTTTAAGTTTTCCTTGCGGGTAACTAACGGGCGTTTTGATTTTGAGGGTCGCTTCTCTGAGCTTTTGAGGTAAAATTGGATATGCAGGAAGGCGTGAAAGATACTTTAGTGTTCAATATGAGAGATCTTCGACACGAGGACTTCAAAGAATACGAAGCACTTGTCCCGTCTGAGTCCCTCGGTTTGACTTACGAAGAGGTAGAATTTATTAAGCCCTTGTCATGCAGCGTCGGTCTCTTTCGCCAAGGTGGCGATAATATCTATATAACGACCGATGTCAATGCTACTATTTTAGTGGAGTGTCGACGCTGTATCAACCCCTTTGAGGTGGACATAGCAACGACACTTGGCGTGCTATTTTCTATTGGGGATACATCGTCAGAAACGGATGAAGATGATGAACGATACTACGATGGGGAAACGTTAGATATTTCAGAAGATGTCCGGCGGGCACTTGTTCTTGAAATACCAACGTGGTCGCTCTGCTCCGAAACCTGTAAAGGTTTATGTCCACAGTGTGGGACGAATCTGAACATGACGGGATGCTCCTGTGAAATGACGGATGAGCCATCGCTCCCTACCTCTAATTCCTTGAGCGCGCAACTTGCAAGCGCGTTTTCCAAAGCCGGTTCTCTTAAAAATACTGGAAACAGTTGAAATTAGAATAAATACTTGAAATGTACGCGTGATTCATTAGATCGCGATTTTGTAACGTAAAGGAGACAACCCATGGCGCATCCAAAACGGAGAACGTCAAAATCGAAAAAAAGAATGCGGCGGAGCCATAACGCGCTCCATGAAAAAACTTTAAGTGTCTGTTCCTACTGCGGAGAGACGATTATTTCTCACCAAGTCTGTTCCGAATGTGGGCATTACAATGGACGTCCCGTATTAAAATCTGCGGATGAAGCGTAGGTACTGGTTCGTTAGAAACCAACGGGGGTATATTTTTTACACGTTTTGATACGTCCATTTCAACATAGGAAATCTGCAATGGTGCCTTAGAACGCCAGTGCGTGTTTTGCTTGGGATTTCCCCAAGGAAACTGCACCTACGAGAGAAACATAATGACGCAACTTCGATATGCAACCATTACTGGGACAGGATCTTACCTCCCCGATCGGGTTGTCACCAATTTTGACCTTGAGAAATTGGTCGATACAAGCGATGAATGGATTCGTCAACGGACAGGGATCGCTGAGAGACGCATCGCTGAAGATGATGTAGCAACCTCTGATCTTTGTATACATGCTGCGCGATGGGCTATCAAAAACGCGCAAATTGATCCACTTGATATTGAGATGATTCTTGTTGCTACTGTGACTCCCGATAGGTTTTTTCCTTCAACAGCGTGCTATGTTCAGAAAGGTATCGGTGCGAAGCATGCCGCCGCAATGGATCTATCTGCTGCGTGTGCTGGCTTCCTTTACGGACTGGATTTAGCTGACGGACTGGTCAGATCTGGACGATACAACACTATTCTTGTCATCGGTGGCGAAATTTTTAACACAATTGTTGATTGGAACGATAGAAGTACATGTGTCCTTTTTGGAGATGGTGCTGGTGCGGCTGTTGTCCAAGCTACGGATGAACCTAAAGGTATCCTCGCATCTTATATCGGATCGGATGGAGATTACGCTGACGTTGACCTCTTGGGTATTCCCG
Source organism: Candidatus Poribacteria bacterium (assembly GCA_009839745.1). Taxonomy (NCBI): domain Bacteria; phylum Candidatus Poribacteria; species Candidatus Poribacteria bacterium. Next base: position 17,339 of record VXPE01000086.1, on the reverse strand, counting down.
CAGGGGGTTCCAGAATGTCAATCACTCAAGAGGCGATTGACCAGAAGTTAGACAAAATTCAGATGAACGGGAGAGAAGTCTTCAAATTAGGTGTCCGCCTTATGCCCGAAGCTGCGCAACGTGTGCTCCGTCAAGCAGACGTGAGTATTGAAGATATTGATCTGTTAATCCCACATCAAGCGAACCTCCGCATCATTGAGGCGGTTGGCGATAGACTCGGCATGCCACGAGAGAAGGTTTATATCAACGTTGATAAATACGGTAATACCTCCGCGGCAACAGTGATCATCGCGTTAGACGAAGCGATTCGTGAGGGACGCGCGAAGCCAGGGGATCTACTGCTGTTTGTGACTTTTGGCGCGGGGTTGACATGGGGAAGCACACTCCTACGATTATAGTTTTCAGTCTTCGGTGGTCAGCTAAAGAAGGTTCTCATGCGATCACACCCCGCTTCTACCGACAACTGATAACTCTTAACTCTGATAACTGATGACTGATAACCGTTTGGCATTTATTTTTCCAGGACAAGGTTCACAACAGGTAGGCATGGGAGCGGAACTGGCACAGACTTACCCAGCTGCCGATGCTGTTTTTCAGGAGGCAGATGCAGTCCTCGGACGGGCGTTGCGGCGACTTTGTTTTGAGGGACCTGAAGCGGACTTAAAGCAGACCGAAAACACGCAACTGGCAATTTTGACCTGTAGTGTGGCAGCCTTGCAAGTCCTAAAAGAATACGGGGTCGTGCCGAGCGCGGTCGCCGGACACAGTTTGGGAGAGTATTCCGCACTCGTAGCGGCAGGAGTGATCGACTTTGAAGACGCACTGCATTTGGTGCACGCACGAGCGAGTTTCATGGCGGAAGCTGGAAACACACAACAGGGCACAATGGCGGCGATCCTCGGGATGGAAACGGAGCGTCTGCAAGCGCTTTGTAACACGCCTGAAGGTGTTGTGAGCATCGCTAATTACAACTGTCCCGGACAACTGGTAATCTCTGGAGACATCAAAGCAGTTAACCACGTCCTCGACCTTGCTAAAGCCGAAATTGGGGCGAGACGGTGTCGTCTGTTGCCAGTCAGTGGGGCGTTTCATTCGCCACTCATGGCACCCGCGCAGCAGAAATTCGCAGTACCCCTCGAATCGGTGACGATGCAACCACCGCAAGTCGATGTTGCGATGAACGTAACAGGCGAGTTCGCCACAGATGCCGACAATATCAGACGCCTCCTATTTCAACAGATAACACGACCTGTCCAGTGGGAAAAAACATTGCAGACTCTTGAGAAAACCGGCATTACGCATTTTGTAGAGGTTGGACCGGGCAAAGTTTTGTCCGGTTTGGTGAAGCGGACCTTGCCAGAAAGTAGTACTATGAACGTTGAAGATATTGAGACGCTCTCTCTTGTGACAAATGAACACGGAAGTGATAAATAAAAAATGAGTGAAACAACGGAACAAAATGCCTTTAGAGCAGATGTGTTGAGTGGCAAAACCGCAATCGTTACAGGTGCATCGCGAGGGATTGGCGCAGCGATTGCACAAAGGCTCTGCGAAGCCGGAGCAAATGTTGTTCTCTGCTCTCGTTCTACCGAGGCAGTTGGACAGATCGCTGATACACTGCAGGGGAAAGGCTATACTGTCCTCGCAATGGCTGCTGACATCTCCGAAAGGGCGGATGTTGACACGCTTATTGAAAAGACGACTTCGCAGTTTTCACAAATCGATATTCTTGTGAACAACGCTGGGATTACTCGGGATATGTTGCTCATGCGCCTCAAGGATGAGGACTGGAACGCTGTATTACAGACAAATTTGACCGGCACGATGTACTGCACCCGCGCAGTCCTCCGTCCTATGATACGTCAGAAAAGCGGACGAATTATCAACATTTCGTCAATCGTCGGGTTAACAGGAAACGCAGGACAAGCGAATTATGCTGCGGCGAAAGCGGGCATCATCGGTTTCACGAAGGCTATCGCGAAAGAGGTCGGGGCCCGCGGTATCACGGTCAATGCTATCGCCCCTGGCTTTATCACGACAGATATGACAGCACAAATACCGGAACAGAATCAACAGCAACTGCTTGAACTGATTCCGTTACGGGAGTTTGGGCATCCAGAGGATGTGGCAGATGCCGTCTGTTTTTTGGCATCGGATGCTGCACGCTATATCACCGGCCAAACGCTTCAGGTTGACGGTGGCATGGTGATGTAATTCAAGTGGACTTGGGACTTCCCAAGACACCTAATACTAAGCCTGAAACGTAGTGGAAGGCGACGCTGCACGGAGGCACGTGAAGGTCCCGAACCTACGTTACTTAACCGCAAGGAAAATTAAAAATATGGCAACAAACCAAGAACGCCTCATCGAAATTATCGCGAAACAACTCGGTGTCGAAGAAGATAATGTTACCCCAGATGCCTCCTTTATGGAAGATTTGGGGGCTGATTCACTTGATACTGTTGAACTGGTCATGGCACTTGAAGAGGAATTCGACATCGAAATCCCAGACAGTGATGCAGAGAAAATTCAGACTGTTCAAGATGCCCTAAGTTACCTGGACGAACACGTGTAGGTTAAGGTAACGCGTTGTGCTAATTGACCATGTGTTTTGTTAAATTTCACAGTTGTTGGGTTTTCGTTGTAAATTGAACCTTGATTCCATTGCCTCTTTGTTTTCATATAGAGACTTTGGTTTAAAAATGGGGCAGTATGAACCGAAGCTGTCAAATTACAAGTGGCAAAAGATTAATACTGTGAAATCTAAATCTACAGAGAGTTAATTAGCACAAGCCGTTAAGGTATATCGTTTATCAGTTGTCGGCCTTCAGTCTTCGGTCGTCAGTTAAAGAAGGGGTTGATTGCATCAGTACCTTCTGATAACTGATAACTGATGACTGACAACTATTCTACAAAAAAGGATCGGTCTCGTGGAGCGTGTAGTTATTACAGGAATCGGCGTTGTCAATGCAATTGGCAATACGAAAGAAGAATATTGGGATGCGCTTGCTATCGGTAAAAACGGAATCGGACCTTTAACCTATTTTGATGCCTCTGAGCATCGCACCCAAATCGCCGGAGAGGTTAAGAATTTCCAAGCGGAACAGTATCTGGACCGTCGCGCTGCGTCCAGGTTACCGCTGTTCATTCAGTACGCACTTGCTGCCTCAATTATGGCACACGAAGATGCGGGTTTGGAACTCGACACGGTTGATCCTTACCGAGCAGGGGTCCAAATGGGTTCAGGGATTGGCGGCATCGGTGTCCTTGAAGATAACGCTAAAATCCTCGCTGAAAGAGGAGCGAAGCGCGTGAGTCCATTCCTTGTCCCCTATATGATTATTAACATGGCGGCAGGGCAGGTCTCAATCCATTTTAACCTCAAGGGTCCTAATTCTACGTCCGTCACTGCCTGCGCAAGTGCGAACCACTCTATGGGTGATTCGTTTCGTATCATTCAACGGGGTGAAGCAGATGTCATGTTTACGGGTGGAACGGAATCGGCAATTACGCCTTTAGCGTTTGCTGGGTTCTGTTCAATGCGTGCTATGTCTGCTCGAAATCATGAACCTGAACGCGCCTCGCGCCCGTTTACAAAGGACCGGGATGGCTTTGTCATGGGCGATGGTGCGGGGGTCCTGATTCTTGAATCGCTCTCACACGCTAAAAAGCGTGGTGCTTATATCTACGCCGAAATGGTCGGCTACGGAATGACCTCGGATGCGCACGATATGGTAAGTCCCCCCGAAAACGGTGAGGGGGCAGTGAAAGCAATGGAATTTGCACTCCGAGATGCCAACTTACCACTGGATGTCGTCGATTATATCAACGCCCACGGCACTTCAACACCGATTGGCGATATTGCCGAAACAAACGCCGTTAAAACCCTCTTCGGCGAACACGCCTACAAAATTCCTGTCAGTTCTACCAAATCCATGATTGGCCATCTGCTCGGTGCAGCGGGTGCCGTAGAACTCATCGCCTGCTTAGGCGCGATGGAAAAAGGCTTCTTACCACCAACGATCAACTACGATATGCCGGACGAAGCCTGCGACTTGGACTATGTTCCAAACGAAAGTCGCGATGCAACGATTGATATCGCACTCTCTAATGCGTTCGGTTTCGGTGGACACAACACCTCTATCGCCATCCGAAAATTTTCAGATTAGACAGATGAGTGAAAGTGCAAAATACATTAAGATCGTCGAATGGTCAGACGAGGACGAATGTTTCATCGGGTATTGTCCGGGAATCATTGGGCCATGTTGCCACGGCGATAATGAAATAGGAGTTTACCAACACTTATACCATTTCTGATTGAAATTGTAGCATAAACTTTTAGTTTGTGCTTGCTTGTAGCATAGACTGGCGAATGCGCGTGTGGCATTCGCAAAGACTCTGTGCACTCAGGTGCGGTTAATGCGATATAAACTTTTAGAAATGGTATTATGTGAAATTGTCAACGAATTGTTGGCAGATACACAGAAAGCAAATAAACCGCTTCCACATCCAACGATTGGTAGAAACCTTGAGGCATTTTTAACGAGCACCCAGCAAATTTATGATCCGGCATAACGGGGTATGCCTGCGACTATGCACGTAGCCTATATTGGTTTTGGAAGTAACATCGGCGACCGACTTGCACATATCCAAAATGCCATCCGTGCGCTATCAAAAACAGAGGGAATCACCTTAAAAAAGATTTCCTCCATCTACACAACTGACCCCGTTGGTTATGAAGCACAAGCACAGTTTCTGAACGGTGTCGCTGCCATCCAAACCTCCCTTTCTCCCCTCTCTTTGCTACATACCTTAAAAGACATTGAGACCACTATTGGCAGAAAACACCGTATCCGTTGGGGACCGAGAGAGATTGACTTGGACATATTAATCTATGGGGATTTGTGCGTCCAAACAGAGAAACTCGTCATTCCGCACCCGGAGATGCATCTCCGCGGTTTCGTGTTGGTCCCGTTAGCGGAGATCGCGCCGAACCTCGTCCACCCAGTCTTTCAGGAGTCTATTCAAACCCTCCTCAATCGCCTTGAAGATAACAAATCTGTTCTAAGGAAATAATAGTTTGGACAATTTCGGTCAGGTTCATACCTTGTTTTCAAGGTATGTCTGATTTTTCTCGAGGGTTCTCACACATACCCAACTCTGAAAAAATAAACTCGGAGGCCCCAAAGGCAAGCCCCAGCGGGGCGATATGTTTATAGAAACGCCATACCCTACACCAGGCAAGCCCCAGCGGGGCGATATGTGTATTCTTAAAAAAAATTGTCCAAAGTTTAGTAAGGAAAGAAGATTGTATTTTATAGACTTTCACACTGAAATCTGATATAATTTCTGCAACCCTCTATCGGACAGCGTCTCCTCTTTGCCTATCTTGAGCAGTTTGTCCAAAAGACTGTTCAAACCTGCCTCAATCGCCTTGAAAAACTTGCAATTTTCTCTCAAGTATAGTATAATTTCTAAATGCGTGAGTCCGACAATACATAGACATAATACGCCAGTAATTACAAGTGCCAAAGCAGTTTAAGGAAAACTTTACAAAAGATGAACATCCATGAATACCAAGCCAGACGCATCTTAGAATCCTATGGTGTCAATACGCTACCGGGTAGGGTCGCCGAAACGCCAGAGGAAGCCGAAGCCATCGCACAGGAACTCAATTGCCCAAAATACGTTATTAAGGCACAAATACATGCTGGGGGGCGCGGGAAAGGCGGCGGCGTCAAACTCGCGGATTCACCCGCCGAAGTCAAACAGCACGCAGATGCTATTCTGGGAATGCAACTGGTGACACCCCAGACCGGTCCCGAAGGGAAACTTGTTCGTAAAGTCCTAATTGCCGAAGCTGCAGAAATAGAGAAAGAGTTCTACCTCGCCATTTTACTTGATCGAGAAACATCCCGACTCACTTTAATCGGAAGCGAAGAGGGGGGTGTTAACATTGAGGAAGTTGCGGCACAAACCCCTGAAAAAATTATTAGAGCGGAGGTGCATCCAGCCTTCGGGTTAACTGAGTTCCAAGCACGGGAGTTTGCATACAAACTCATCACCAATGTAGACTACCGTTCTGTTATCCCAAACGCCACCCAATTGATTTTGTCGCTTTACAGTGCGTTTATTGCATGCGACTGTTCGTTGGTGGAGATTAATCCCTTGGCTATTGTAAAAACGGAGGACGCATTAGACATTGTCGCACTCGATTCCAAGGTAAACCTTGATGACAATTCACTCTGGCGACATTCCGATATAGCTGAGATGCGTGATCCCCATGAAGAAGATCCGAGTGAATTAGAAGCAAGCGAATCGGGTTTAAGTTACATCCGTCTCGAGGGTGATATCGGTTGCATGGTGAACGGGGCAGGACTCGCTATGGCAACGATGGATATCATCAAACAGAACGGCGGCGAGCCGGCGAATTTCCTTGATGTCGGTGGGGGTGCATCTGTAGAAGCAGTTACACACGCTTTCCGCCTCATCCTCGCAGATGATAATGTGAAGGCTGTTCTCGTGAACATCTTTGGGGGCATCATGAAATGCGACACAATCGCAAACGGCATCGTTGAAGCCGCGAAACAGGTCGAACTCAACGTTCCGCTTGTGGTTCGATTAGAAGGAACGAATGTCGAGCTTGGAAAACAGATCATTGCCGAATCGGATTTGAATGTTCAACAAGCCGAAGGACTCTCTGAAGCGGCGCAACTATCAGTAAAAGCGGCGAACCCCGCATAAAAATAGCAGTCAGCAGCCACACGCAGCGATCCTTGAGGGTGTTCTTTCTTCGGCGAATCGATCTCTAATTGCTGCTGAGGATAGCCGAAAATTCGCGCAAAGCGAAGGGGCCCGCAGCCCAGAGGTCCATAAAATAAAAAATGGAAAAACTTGAATTAAAGGACATAGACGTTAGTGGGAAACGCGTTCTTGTGCGGGTGGACTTCAATGTTCCAATGAGAGATGGAAAGATTACAGATGAAACCCGTATTACCACTGCTTTGCCGACGCTTTTAGCACTCATCAACGCCGATGCCAAAATTATCCTTGTAACACATTTAGGCAGACCCGAGGTAGGTTCGGCAGCTGACCGGAAGGTGCTTTCAACTGAACCGATCGCTGTAGCGCTCAGCCGTAAACTCGGCACACGCGTCGCTCATGTCAACGATTGTATCGGCGAGTCGGCGCAAACTGCCGTTGCGTCAATGCGTAACGGAGAAGTCCTGCTCCTTGAGAACGTCCGATTCTATGCCGAGGAAACCGCAAACGACACGGCATTCGCAGCACAACTTGCTGCATTGGCGGATGTCTATGTAAATGATGCGTTCGGGACAGCCCATCGTGCCCACGCCTCAACGGAGGGCGTAACCCACTATCTCAGTCCGTGTGTCGTTGGACTTTTAATGGCACGCGAAATCTATTATCTCAGCACTACTCTTGAAGAGCCTGCACGTCCATACATCGCTATCCTCGGTGGCGCGAAAATTTCCGACAAAATCACGCTGATCGAGAACCTCCTTGGAAAAGTTGATAAACTTCTTATCGGTGGCGGTATGGCATATACATTTTTGTCGGCGTTGGGATTCACTGTTGGGAACTCAATTGTCGAGACTGAAAAACTTGACGTTGCAAAATCGTTAGTCGAAAGGGAAGACTTCTCGGATTCCGTCCTACTACCCATTGACCATGTCGTGGCTAAAGCCTTTGACCCTGAAACCGAATCGCAGATTGTGGGTGAAAGTGATATTCCGGATGGATGGCAAGGATTGGATATTGGTCCCGAAACTGTCTCGGCTTTTGGTGGACAGATCGCCACAGCAAAAACCGTCGTGTGGAACGGACCCTTAGGAGTCTATGAATTTGAGAAGTTCGCACAAGGCACGATTTCGGTCGCAAAGCAGATTGCCGATTCAGAATCGGTGAGTATTATTGGGGGTGGAGACTGTGTCGCGGCGATACAACAAGCCGGGGTCGCAGATCGAATGACGCATATCTCAACGGGAGGCGGTGCCTCCTTGGAGTTCTTAGAGGGGAAATCGCTACCGGGCATCCTTGCTTTAACGGATCGAGGGAGATAAGCCGCCCCTTCAGAAAACTGAGCCCGAAGCGGTGCGAAAGGAAAAATTAGCAATCAGCAGTCGGTTAAGAGGTTTTTGTTAAACCTAAACGCGTAGCCTGCAACATCGGCGCAGGGTTTTTGCTTGGGTGTTTCCACTGAGTCTACGGAAAGGTACTTCAGGTATCAAACCCACCTGACCGAACCGCAAGGAATAATTAAAAATGTTTGATAAAATAGTTCCCCGTAGTGAAGACTACGCAAAATGGTATACGCAGGTCATCCGTCAAGCCGAGATGGCTGACTACGCTCCCGTTCGAGGATGTATGGTAGTCCGTCCTTACGGCTACGCGCTCTGGGAGAATGTCAAAGAACAATTGGATACCCGGTTCAAAGAAACGGGACACCAAAACGCCGCCTTTCCGCTCTTCATTCCGATGAGTTTCATCGAAAAAGAAGCGGAGCATGTTGAGGGTTTTAAGCCAGAACTCGCTGTCGTCACACACGGCGGCGGAAAAAAGTTGGAAGAACCGCTTGTCGTGCGCCCAACATCTGAGACGATTATCGGCTACATGTATAGTCAGTGGATCCAGTCCTATCGAGATTTACCGGTACTTATCAATCAATGGGCAAACGTGGTCCGATGGGAATTGCGTCCTCGCCTTTTCCTCAGGACGATGGAATTCTTCTGGCAAGAGGGGCATACCGCTCACGCAACGCACGAGGAAGCCGAAGAGGAAACCCTACGCATTCTGGACCTCTATACCGATTTTGCAGTTAATGAAGCTGCGATACCTGTCATTCCTGGACGTAAGAGTGACAGTGAGAAGTTTCCGGGCGCACTAACTTCTTATACCATCGAGGCGATGATGGGGGATAAACGCGCACTTCAAGCTGGCACCTCACACGACTTAGGGCAGAACTTCGCCAAGGCTTTCGATATTCAGTATCTCGATGCAAACCAGAAACAGCAGCACTGCTGGACGACCAGTTGGGGAGTGAGCACCCGAATGATCGGTGCGATTATCATGACACACGGGGACGACCAAGGGTTGGTTCTGCCCCCGAGACTTGCACCCACGCAGCTCGTCATTGTGCCAATCGTTCCTAAAAATAAAGACAGTGATAAGCAAGCCGTTATGCAAGCCGTTGATGGCATTTGTGAAACTTTGGGTGGTGTCCGCTACCATGTTGACGATAGACACGACTACTCACCCGGTTGGCGATTCAACGAATGGGAACTCAAAGGCGTGCCCTTACGCATAGAGATCGGTCCCCGTGATTTGAGCAAACAGCAAATCGTCCTTGCACGGCGCGATATACCGGGCAAGGAAGGCAAAATATTTGTGCCAATTGACAGGGCTGCGGAGACAGTAAAGCAGATGCTTGAGACCATTCAATCTGACATGCTCAAACGGGCAACCGATTTCCGCGATGCGAATACCTTTAAACCTACCACCTACGACGCGTTTAAAGAGGCTATTGAAAATGGGTTCGCATACGCACATTGGTGTGGGGACGCAGCCTGTGAGGATCAAGTCAGAGAGGAAACACAAGCGACTATCCGATGCCTCCCGATGGAACAATCTGGTGGAGATGGCGAATGTATTGTTTGTGGAAAATCTACAGAAGATATCGCTGTCTTTGCGCGCGCGTATTAATCCTCAGTGGGAACAATAGTTGGAAAGAAGATTTAGATGGGAAATTGAGAAGAGCATGTAGCCCGTAATGAAATTATGCCTTAAATGGCATAATTTGTCTTTGCTTTACACTTGGAGGGCGGATATACGGGAAATGACGTGAAAGGTTCAGACTCACCTCACCGAACCGCAAGGTAAAATTAAAAAATGAGCATACTCGTTAATAAAAATACAAAAGTCCTCGTTCAGGGCATCACAGGTCGTTCTGGACGCTTTCACACAGAGCAGTGCGCAGCTTACGGCACCCAGATTGTTGCAGGCGCGGTCCCCGGTAGAGGGGGATCTGATGTGAATGGTATCCCTGTGTATGACACTGTGGCAGAGGGAGTTGCAGCAACGGGCGCGGATACCTCGTTGATCTTCGTTCCCGCACGCTTCAACGCCGCAGATTCTGTCATGGAAGCGGCAGAAGCAGGGGTCGAATTGATCGTCTGTATCTCCGAGCACATTCCTGTTCTCGATATGGTCAAAGCAAAGGCGTATCTTCAAGGGACGTCAACCCGATTAATCGGACCGAACTGTCCGGGGGTCATCACACCCGGTGAATGCAAAATCGGCGTTATGCCCGAGTTTGCCTATGCACCCGGCAACGTTGGGATTGTCTCCCGAAGCGGCACCTTGACTTACGAAGCTGCATATCAATTGAAGCGACTCGGTATTGGGCAGTCTACCTGCGTCGGGATTGGGGGCGACCCGGTGATTGGCACAAACTTCGTCGATGTTCTCAAACTTTTTGAGGCGGATGACGACACACACGCCGTTGTCTTAATAGGTGAAATCGGGGGAACGGCTGAGGAAAAAGCCGCACAGTTTGTAAAGGACAAAATGACGAAGCCTGTTATCGGTTTTATTGCTGGGCAGACCGCACCACCCGGAAAGCGAATGGGGCACGCAGGAGCAATCATCTCCGGTGGGCAAGGCACTGCCGCCGATAAAATTCAGGCACTCAAGGATGCTGGCGTCGCTGTTGCTGATAGCCTCACCACTATTGGAGAAACCGTAACACAACTTTTGTAAAACCCAAGTATGGACATATCGCCCTGTTGGGCTGAAATCCAGAAACCCCGTTGGAATTCACCAGAAACCACTGCGTAATGTAATGGAGCAGTGACCAGAGTTAATAGTTTAAAAAATGAAGAAAGACATCGCTTACCTGCACACCAAAAAACAGGAACGGCAACCGATTACGGTGTTGACCTGTTACGACTATCCGACCGCTTGTATGCAAGACGAAGCCGGTATCGACATCGTTTTCGTCGGAGACAGCGTTGGAACCAATGTTCTCGGCTATAAAAACGAGACAGAGGTGACGATGGGAGATATGCGTCACCATCTCAAAGCAGTGCGCCGCGGTGTCACAGATGCCTATCTCCTCGTTGATATGCCCTATGCCGCAGACCGCGATGTGACGCAAGCCATCACCAATGCAAAAACCTTTATCTCCGACGGAGCAGACGGTGTTAAATTGGAAGGGGGGCCAGAAAAGGTCCCTGTTGTTTCTGCACTCACCGAACACGGTATAGACACCTGTGCACACATCGGTCACAATCCGCAAATCCACGGGACCAAGGCATCAACCCACGGAAGAACCTTTGCCAAAGCGAAACGCCTCATTGAAGCAGCAGCAGCACTCGCGGCGGCTGGCGCGAAACTCATGGTCCTCGAGAAAGTCACTGAAGAGGTAAGTCAGATCATAACGGATACCCTCAATATTCCAACCATCGGTATTGGGGCAGGTCGATTCTGTGACGGGCAAGTGCTCGTTATTAACGATATATTGGGCATAGGTCCACCACTCAAACACGCCAAACGCTACCAAGATTACAGCCAATTGACGTTTGAGGCAATCTGTCAGTATAAGGAAGAGGTGGCGAGCGGCGCGTTTCCTACAGACGCGAACACCTCACACATCCCACCCGATAAATTTGCGCGACTGCAAAAGTGGCTAAAATCAATACACTAAGTTGCGTGTTCATACGTTAGATAACTATATGCTGCCATCTCAACGACGCGTGTGCCTTTTAACCGCACGGGTTCCTTGAAAAAGGGGGCATCTAACACCCATGTGTGGTATTCGCCTTGTTCGCCGCAAGCATCAACCGGTAACTGCTTCAGTTCTGAAATGAGTTCCGCATCTAAATATCTACCGGCAATAGTCGGCACAAAGAACTTGTTGTAAGCAAGCGAACAGATCACTTCAAATTTCTCGGAGAAAAGAGTGTCCAGGATCGCGTGCCGGTCTAACTCCCACAACGGTTTATAAACGCCCGCCAAATTTGTCGCAACACTCTCAATCCAATTCGGCATCCCGTCTACAGTAGAAATATCTCCTGTGATTAAGACTTCAATTCCACTATCTCTAAGGACTCGAATTTGTTGGCGATAACTGGATTGATAGGGTTCAGCAATCGGCATGAACGCAATCGGAATCCCGATCTTTCGCGCTTGTAGCTCCATAAGGGGTCTCGGGTGTGCGTAGAATTGCCGGTCCTCCGCTGGAACGAAACAGACGAGTCTCCTTATATCGTAAAGATTTAAGGAGACGTGAAGTGCGAGTGCCGAATCTTTCCCACCCGTCCACAGGACTGCTGCTTTCATCGAATTATGTTTCCAGTGGCACGACGTCGGCATAGACGTAAGTGGGTGAGGTATTGCGGCTTGAGTGAATCTTGTCATTGCTGTCTTTCTTAGAAACAATCTCTCTCTGGACAACTTTACCCGGTTTCGCGGCAACAGGCGAACTAAACATCGGTCCATCAACAACACATGTATGGAACTCACCGTTTTCACCGAGCGGATCCACCCCATCGGGTAAATCGGCAAGGAGTTCGGCATCGAACCAGCGTCCTGCGAAATCGGCGGGAACCTTGGTCGGATTGAGGGCAGTAATAATGGCACGCATGCCGGAAGTGATCATTTTTTCAGCGAGTTGTGTTGTGTTTTCTCCCCATACTGGAAAAATTGGCGTAAAGCCGGTTCCGCGTAATTTGTCTTCTCGGTATTCACGGATGTCTTCTAAGAACAGATCCCCAAAGGCGAAATGCGATGTCCCCTGATGTTCAGGTAACGCTTCCACTTTAGCGAGAAATTTTCGCATCGCCTCTTCATAGATCGCATTGGAACAGGGATAGGGGATCGGTATTTCATACAATGGCACTCCCAGTTTCTCCGCTTGCTGTTTTAGCACCCATGCCGGCGTGGAGTGGATGGAGACGCGATCAAATGTCTGTGTGACGGTCGTAAAGATACCTCGCACATCGTAGCGTTTCGGTTCCTGACGGAGTGTATGAAGTGCCCAGGCAGAATCTTTGCCCGAGGACCAAGAGACAAAGACCGGGAGAGGGGTCGTGTTGTTCGTCTGTTTTGTCATATTTAAACCTTTCTGCTTTTAAAACTATATAGGACTGATGTGTTTTCCCTTGAAGTCCCTGATAAGGGGCGGGGAATGCCATAAGGCATTCATACCGTTGATTCTTTAGGGCGTTAAATAAAACGAAGGAGCACTTTTCAACAAAATAGGTCCTTTTTCTGTTCAATGTGTGTAAGTTCTGACTATATCTACAATGCCAAAAAGTTGGAGAGTAAACTCTTGCCAGCAGCCGTCAAAATCGACTCTGGATGGAACTGCACGCCCCAAATAGGTAGCGTTTTATGCCGAAGTCCCATGATTTCATCCTGATCTGTCCAGGCAGTGATCTCAAGGCAATCTGGCAATGTATCCCTTTTTACGATTAGTGAATGGTATCGCGTGGCTTCGAATGGGTTATCCAATCCTTCAAAAAGTTCAACCGCATTATGTTCAATCATAGAGGTTTTACCGTGCATCAACCGATCTGCTCTAACTACATCACCGCCAAATACGTCCCCGATACACTGGTGACCGAGACAGACCCCCAAAATCGGAACTTTGCCAGCGAAGTGCTTTATGGCATCGTTAGATATACCGGCTTCTTTCGGCGTGCAAGGACCCGGTGAGATGACAAGTCGTTCAGGTTCGAGGGCATCTAACGCGTCCAATCCTATTTTCCGACTCCGATGCACCTCCAATTCAGCACCGAGTTCACCCAAATACTGCACCAAATTATAGGTGAAGGAGTCGTAGTTATCAATCATCAAGACCATATTTTTAATTTTCCTTGCGGTTCGGTAAGACGGATTGGATAAACAACGTTTATCGCCGTATATCCGCCCTCCAAGTGTAAAGCAAAGACAAATTATGCCATTTAAGGAGAACCTAATTTCATTACGGGCTACGCGCTTTGGAAACGAAGAAGAAAGCCATCTTTTTTTATTCCTTTCGGAAGGTTTAGTTCACAACCAAAAAAAATTGAAGGCTATTCCTCACAATAAGAAACCTTGTTCTGCCAAGGCAATGGCACTGAGCATCGCTCGCGCTTTACTCATGGTTTCGTAATACTCGGTTTCAGGTACTGAATCCGCAACGACACCACCACCTGCCTGCACATAAGCGGTGTTATCTTTAATAACCGCGGTTCGGATCGTAATTGCTGTGTCCGCACTGCCAGAGAAACTGAAATACCCCACCGTTCCGCCGTATGTGCCGCGGCGCGTCGGTTCGAGTTCGTCAATGATTTCCATTGCGCGTATCTTCGGGGCACCGGAGAGGGTTCCAGCGGGGAGGCACGCTCGCAGCACATCAAAAGCCGTAAACTCTTCACGTAAGCGTCCAATGACGTGTGAAACGATGTGCATCACGTGTGAAAAACGCTCGACTATCATAAGGTCGGTCACCTCAACAGTGTGATATTCACAGACCCGACCGAGGTCGTTCCGTCCTAAATCAACCAGCATAACGTGCTCCGCTCGTTCCTTCGGATCGGAGAGAAGTGTCTGCTCTAACTCCGCGTCCTCTTCAGGAGTTGTGCCACGCGGGCGTGTTCCTGCGATCGGAACAGTTTGGACGATGCCATCTTCTACGCGCACCATCATTTCTGGCGATGCCCCGACAATGTCAAAATCATTGAACTTCAGAAAATACATATACGGTGATGGATTAATCATTCGCAATGCCCGATATATCTCAAATGAGTGTACGGACACTGAACAACTGAATCGCTGCGAAGGCACTACTTGGATAATGTCGCCTGCAGCTATGTATTCTTTCGCGCGTCTGACCGCGGCTTCGTAATCAGATTTCGTAAAATTCGATTTTGGATCGGATATAATTTTTTCATACCCCTCCTGAGGTTCGCTACTCTTGCTGCGTAAATGCACTTCGGAGGCAGTTGTCAGTTTCTCGACCAATGCCTCAATTTTCGCAAGAGCCCCCGCATAAGCCGCGTCCACGTCTCCATCAATATGCGCGTTCGCTACAACTTTGATCTGATGGTTCACATGATCGAATATCAAGAGCGTTTCGGCAATCATGAAGAAGCAGTCGGGAAGCTGCAGTTCGTCTTCGGTATTATCTGGTAATTCCTCGACGAAGCGCACCATGTCATAACTCATATAACCGACCGCACCCCCGTGGAATTTTGGTAACTCTTGGTTGTGAACAGGTCGGTAGTTCTGCATCAACTCCTCAAGGGCACTCAAGGGGTCTTCATATGCCTGAACGACGGTTTCGCCTTTTTCCAAATACTCAATCGTAACCTGATGCCCTTTACTATGGAAAAGCACTGAGGGTTGGCTCCCCAAAAAAGAGTAACGCGCAAGGTTTTCACCACCTTCAACGCTTTCAAGTAAGAACGCATAATTATCTGGCATCAACTTGTAAAAAGCAGACACCGGGGTCTCCATATCTGCCAGAATCGAGCGGTATACCGGTATTGTGTTTCCTGATTTCGCTGCCTCGCGAAAATCTTCCAATGTAGGATAATACATTTTTCAATTATTCCTTGCGGTTCGGTCAGGTGCGTAATACCCGACCATCCCTGATAGGTAATTAGGGACTTTCCTATAAAATCGAGACTGTAGATGAATTTAATCAAGCAATTCTCGAACGGATGCAAGGATACAAAAACCGACAAAATGTCGGAGTCTAATAGACGGCATCTTCCTCGAAAATCTTTTCACCTACGACACGCGTTGACTCTCCATCGGGGGAAACTTCTCGAAAGAAGCAGGAGCGATAACCGACATGGCACGCCGCCACTTTCTGCTCAACCTTTATGAGCAAGGCATCACCATCACAATCTATGGCAATAGATTTAACCGTCTGCGTATGCCCTGAAGTCTCCCCCTTTCTCCACAACTTTTGGCGGGAACGGCTCCAGAAGCAGACGCGCCCTGTATTCAGCGTTTCCTTTATCGATTCTGCGTTCATATAGCCTACCATCAGGATTTCGTTATTTCTGTGATCTTGAATGACTGCAGCGACTAAACCATCACGATCATACTTAATTTCCGATAAAAATTTCATTTGGGTTCTCCTCTTTAAAACAAAAAACCTTATGCCGCCGGGATCGGTGTGCATAAGGCTTCAACAGGACTAAAAAATAAAAAATGACGATTTTCAATATCTATTTCAGTTATCCGTTTGAACGCACACTCCCCCACAGGTTTCCATTGGATCGCCACCAATGCCAATGGTTAGATATGCTATGCAAGCTGGAGTGTGAATCTAAAAATGTCATTTTTTTCGCTTCTCAACAACGGGTGGTAACTGCCAAATTTTTTGGGATGTATCCACGCTTGATATTAATAATACCACATCTCTTTTGCATTGTCAAATTTTTTATTAAATACGACTTACGCACTTCCTCTTAAAGTCCCCCTGATAAGGGGGATTTAGGGGGTTAAATCCCTGAGATAACACCTTTTTTCGTAAAATATTTCGCTTTTTTGCTCAATTTGCGTAAGTCCTGTTAAAAAAATATTTGCATAAAATAGGGCAACATGATATAGTATATGTATTACAATTGAAAACTACGCTAAAGGATCGAAAGTCAGGAGACCTGCCTGAATCGTGTTTCACGCATCTGCTTTCGCGGGAAAGCGACAGATATATGAATAAGAATGAGGAGATCGAGATGCGTATATCCCCTTTATTTATCATTGTTATTTTTGTAATTTTAATTGTCGGATGGACTGTTTATTTGGAGATTGGTAATAGAAATTTTAGTAATAGCCTTCCTGGGGTCCTAACAGAGAAGCAACGCTCAAGTGAATCATCAGAGGTGCAACATGGCGACAGTAGGGAGCACACTCCTGAAGAACAATCTGTAGCAAAGACGATCACAGATACACCCTCTGAGACACGGTCATTTGAAAAGAAGCAACCTACTCATAGAAGACTTCCAGAGGTAACCGAGAATTATGATTGGCGAGAAGATACAGTGAGTGTGTCTGACCTGTCTGCAGCCGGATCAGATCCGTGGCAAAACCAAGAATCACTTGAGGAAACACAGGATAACGGGACACTTATAACAGATCCGGAAACAATGCCACCGGATGAATTATGGGATGCGATACGGAACCAATTGATTGAGAAGTTCGGCGATATTCCACAAGTTTATCAGTTTACAGAAATGAATCGGAAGATGGAAAAACACATTCCTATAACATTACTAAAGTTTGGACAATATTATGATATTCAAGCTGCCTTGTCGAAAGGCAGC
>VXPE01000085.1 GCA_009839745.1 Candidatus Poribacteria bacterium | reverse complement strand
AAAGGGTTCTCTTTCTTCAAAAAATTCAGAAATTAATTATCAAACTCACGTTATAATTAGGCATTCACATAAAAGAGAAGGAGCGAAATAAATGGCAGATACCATCAAAGGTGCCGTCCTCGGGTATGGAGCGGCATTCAATATGGGCAAAGCCCACGCAAATATGATGGAAAATACAGACGGCATCGAATGTGTTGCCATCTGTGACATTGATCCGGAGCGAACAAAAGCGGCGGAAGAGGATTTTCCAGGCGTCCGCACCTATAACTCGGTTGAAGAACTCAATGCGGATGATGGTGTTGATCTGATTGCGAACGTCCTCCCGCACAGTCTGCACTGTGGTCCGACTGTGTCGAGCCTCGAAGCAGGTAAACATGTCGTCGTTGAAAAACCGATGTGTGTCACCATCGCAGAAGCCACTGAAATGATTACGACCGCCGAGGAAAAGGGGGTCATGTTGTCCGTTCATCACAACCGACGGTGGGATGCCGACTTCTGGACCCTTCGTGAACTCGTCCATTCCGGTGTTATCGGTAAAGTCTTTAGCGTCGAGATGTGGGGTGGGGGCTATGGGAGACCGAATCCAGATTGGTGGCGGAGCGTCAAGGCAATTTCCGGTGGACAATTCTACGATTGGGGTGCACACTATCTCGATTGGCTGCTCAATGTCCTTGAGGCACCGATGATTAACGTGACAGGCTTCTATCAACCGAACCTCGTCTGGGACGATATTACGAACGAGGACCATGTCCAAGCGATTATTCGGTTCGCAGGTGGAGAAGTCGTTGCGGATGGAGCGGCAGCGAATATCCAGATGTCCAACATCGCGAAAATTGGGGGATCTCGGTGGAAACTGCTCGGCTCACACGGCGCGATTACCGATGGAGATGGCGGCTTTAAGGTCTTATCCGAAGTCGAGGGACACCCCAAAGAGCAGCAGGTCGGTTACCATCGTAGACCGGGACCTACCTACTATGAAAATATCGTCGCTCACTTAAACGATGGCACACCGTTGTTGGTGACCCCGGAGTCGGCCCGCCGCGTCATCGCTATCATGGATTTGGCGGAAAAATCTGCCAAGACACATCAAGCAGAAACGGTCCCTTATGAGTTTAAAGCATAGGATCTGGCGCGTTAACTTGAATGTGGTGAACCCATAGGCTCAATTTAGCGGCTATAAACATAGCGTCCCTACGGGACTAAAGAGAGCAGACTTGTTTCCTCGTCAATGCCCGTAGGGGTTAGGTCTGGTGCTTACCCTGCCATAGCAAGGTTTAATTTAAAAACCTTTCATAGAGTCCAGAGGTGGTTGGTATTTACCGAAAATCGCCGTGTAATGAAATGGAACGGCGCTCAGATTTAATTATTTAAAAGAATGAAAGCGATTGTTTTTGAGAAAATTCAGCAACTACGGATCCATGAGAAACCTATCCCTACGCTTGCGACCGGTGATGTACTCATCCAGATAGAACTCTGCGGCATTTGCGCCTCTGACCTTGCCGCGCTGCGTGGCGATGTTTCGGATTACGCGCCACCCGTCGTGATGGGACATGAACTCGCAGGTGTAGTGGTAGAGAGTCGACACCCTGATGTCGAAACAGGTGAACGGGTTACTGTGAATCCGATGCTTTCCTGTGGTGTCTGTCCTGAATGCCAGAACGATTTGGATAAATACTGCAATACCATTGAAGGTATCGGTCACGATATTGATGGGGGTTACGCCGAATATATGCGGATGCCAAAACACGGCGTGGATACCGGTAAACTTATCCGAGTGCCTGACAGCATCCCCCCTGAAGAGTTGCTCTTTCTGGAACCGCTGGGGTGCTGCCTGAATGCGATGCGGGAAACACTTTTCAAGAATTCTGTCGCTATTCTGGGTGCCGGTCCTATCGGATTGATATTCACGCAATTGGCAAAACGAGCGGGTTTGGCAACATACGTGGTGGAACCGTTGGCTCACCGCAGGGCTGCCGCCGAAGTGCTCGGTGCTGATCACACGTTTGATACTTCGCCGGAGGCAATCACGCAGTTTCAAGACATCACCCGCGGTGGCGTTGATACTGTCATCTCTTCCACAACCAATAAAGCATCCGTAATTGCCCTCGCTTTCGAGCTTGTCCGTAGAGGGGGATGCGTCAACTTCTTTGGACTTGCTCCGGATGGTGAAACGCTCCACATCGATTTAGAGGAATTCCACTATGCGGGTCATAAACTGATGGCTTCGTGGGCGTTTTCCCGTTCAAGTCTTGAAGAGTCGCGGCAACTCCTGATAGAAAAGGCACTCAATTTTGAACCCTTGCTCACAGATCGGTTTTCGCTGGCACAGGGACTCGCGGCATTTGATAACGCTGCCGCTCAACACGGAATCAAGACTGTCGTGCATCCGTGAGTGATAGGACTTACGCGATTCTTTGGTGAGGTTACACTAACACATCTGCAAGCTGTTGGGAGGCAAAGTAGATGTGGAAATCCCTACCATACCTTAGTTCTCAACTGCCTTTAGGAACGCCTCGAAATTCTCGATGAGTGAGGCGGTGCGCAGCAGTTGATTGAGCTCTTCAAGATCGGATATCGCCTCCAAAGTCGGCTTTAAGGTCTCCATATCCACGTGTGGAAAACGCGCCGTAAGCACAGCGAGAATGTTGTCGCGGGTGCCTTGCTCGACACCTTGCTGTAAAAAACGTTGTTGGAGTTCTTGGTAGAAAGGTGATGCTTGCATGATGTCCTCCGTTATCAATGTGTCAAAAAGTTCTTCGAGGTTACCGAAGTTACTGAAAACACGCATTGCAAAAAAAAGCGTCGCGCGCGTCGTTTCGTCTACAGGCGCCGCACGAGCAGCATCTACACACTTCGCAGCCCATGCCCCCTCCGACATGCCTGAAGGAGACAACATCAAGGGTGTAAACGGTAATAGTCCCGTCAATGCCGCATCCAATACCGATTCACCCTCCAACGCATACAGACGAACCACTTTATACATGAAATGCATACCAAAGTCGGGACCCCGTGCATACTGCAAGTGTCCCGGATCATTCTGTCCCGCAGGCGGACGCAGATACATCACGACAGAATAAACATTGAGTTCATGCTCAAGCATGAGTTGACTTGCATAAGCAAGGATGCGCAACGGCATCGGTTTGATTCTACTATCGTCCGTCTGCACTTCAATGTGAAGTATGGCCGTCTCGTCATCGAGTTTTATTTTTAGTGAAACATCGTTATGAAGCATCTTGACGGAGGGATGCTCCGTGTTGAGTGTCGATAAGACTTCTACGTTTTCTATGTCAAGTGCTACCCGGGCATATTCGCTTGCGAAATATTCCAAAAGGTGTTTAACGATTGTGTCATATTGTGCCATATTTTATTTTTTTAAAGATCGTGATATATTCCTACGAGTGAATTCTAACAGACGGTCTGTGAAAAAGTCAAGTGAATCCTTTAGATATTTTTCGCGTTGACTTTTTTAGTCCAATTTGTTATTATGCGAAGAAAATGGATAAATTGATGGAAAACTCACAACCCATAACACAACTTGTAAGCTATTGGAAACGAAATGGCCTCAGCACGCGCGCCAGTTACGTCCTACGTTGTGTTTACATTCCATCATCAAAATCGTCCGGAAGTCAGTGCCTATCAGAATTTACGTCTATAGATCAAATGGATATTGCAGAACTATGGAAGCCTTGCCATGACTGGATCCGGAGCCACAATGTAAACACTACCTAGTGGACATTGGCATTGGGTTACCAGTAACGTGTTGTCGGACGAAGTTAACCAATCCTCAAATCTCGGTATGCGTTTTCAAATCAAAAATTGGATGATACTTGCCCACCAGACTGTTTCCGTCGGGTCAAGTGAAAGCGAGAGAGGCGCGCAACTTGAAGTCCTGGGGTTCAAGCGCAGAGATGCTTTGCATCTCGCTTGTGCTGAAGAAGCCGAGGTGCATATCTTTCTAATACCATTTCTAAAAGTTTATATCGCATTAACCGCACCTGAGTGCACAGACTAACAGTCTATGCTACAAGCAAGCACAAACTAAAAGTTTATGCTACAATTTCAATCAGAAATGGTATAACAACCGATGACAGGCTACTCAGAAGAGCAAAACGCTACCAAATGCAGCTTCACACTCAGGTTGAAAACCCTTATATATGGTTACAATCGGAGGTTTGACATGAATACCTTAGAAATGACAGAGACTCAACTGTATGAAGCAGGGCTTAAAGAACTGATGGCACACATGGGAACAACCTATACGAATCGGTTCCTCCGGCAATGTAAACCTAACGATTATGACTACACCGCCGAGCGACATAAATGGTTGGACGATGATCCAGATATCCCAACAATGGTCAAGCGGATTCAAGAGCGGAAAGCCTCAGAAGAAACGGAAGCACGTGCTACAGCCGAAAGAATTGAGGCTTGGCGTAAGGGCTTACTTGAACTCACCGACATCGAAATCTATGAATTGGGTGCTAAAGTTCTTACGGATAAACTCGGCGTTCCCGGCTCCATCGGATTTCTGCGCCATCATTTCAAACAGAATGAAAATCCCCTGCCGCAGCAACCTTTGTCAGATAAGGACACCGATGTAATCCCGAACCAACAGGCACACGCAGCGGAATCACGAGATTAAGGAAGTTATGTGATCGGGACTGCTGTGAAATGTGGGTCTATAACACTATACAAGGAGATACCAACTGAAATATGATCCTCGGTGCACACGTGTCCACAGCAGGCGGCTTACACAATGCCATCAAAAATGGCGATAAACTTCACTGCAATACAATCCAAATCTTCTTGAGAAACCCGAACCGATGGGTGGCGAAACCGCCGACTTCCGCAGTCATGGATAAGTTTCGTGATGCTTGGACAACTTCTCCGATCGGAGAAGTGATTGTTCACGATATTCACCTGAGCAACCTCGCTTCACCGAAAACAGAGGTCCGCGAAAAATCACGGCAGCAGTTTCAGGAGCAGATGGAACTTGCGGATACACTCGGTCTCCGCTACATCGTGACACACCTCGGTGCGCATCTCGGCGAAGGTGAAGAACTCGGCTTAAAAGCGTTAACCGAAAGTTTCGATTTTCTATATGAAAACGCCGAGGCACCGGATGTCACTGTTCTCCTTGAAACCACCGCTGGGCAAGGCACGAACCTCGGCTACTGCTTTGAACATTTGCGTGATGTCATCGGTATGTCGAAATATCCGGATCGGTTTGGGGTCTGTTTGGATACGTGTCACGTTTTCGCTGCTGGGTACGACCTCCGGACGGAGGTGGATTGTGAGGTAACATTCAATCAGTTTGACGAGATTATCGGCTTAGCACGATTAAAGGCTTTTCACCTCAACGACGCAAAATCAACCTATCAGAGTCGCGTGGATCGGCATGAACACATCGGTGATGGTAATATCGGTGCAGCCGCATTCGCTTATATTCTTAACGATTCCCGGTTTGCGGAAATTCCGCTTATCATTGAAACACCCCAAATGGAGACAATGCACGCGACAAACCTCGAAACCTTACGCGGATTAAAGGCGTAATGTAGTCCACAGGTTTACCCAATCGCGTGTAAAGGACTGCGGAGCGTAAACAGTGTCTATCGGTTTTTGGGAAGTCGCCTTTCTTATTATTCTTTTTTTAGGTATCGTCATTGTGTCTCGTCTTGTGGAACGTTTTCGGGTGAAACGTATCTGTCCTGCGTGTGGATTGGCGATTCGCACGCCTACGCAAACGTGTCCATCGTGCGAATACAGTTTTCCGAGAAAGGTATAAATCATGAAAAAAACGAAATTAAAAATCGGCATCGACGGAATGTCCTGTCAACATTGTGTCAAAACCGTAACCGATGCCCTCACAGAACTGCAAGGTGTTCGGCGTGCGAAGGTCAACTTGCGTAAAGCCGAGGCTGTCGTTCATTTCGATGCGCTAAGCGTTACGCCTGCACATCTCACGGAGGCGATAACCGAGGCGGGTTTTATTGCTAAAACCTTGTAAGTCTTCTATAACCAGAACCGTAGCCTGCAACAATACGCAGAAATACCGGATTTAGTCTACGGATAGACTGGATTTAGTCTGGGAATAGACTAAATCCGTTCCTTGTATTACATTTCCGTAGCGCCAGAACGGATGCGCGTGTGGCATCCGAGGACAACGTGTGGACTTGCGGGACAATGTATTACATTGCCAAAACACACAGGCGGATGAACGTAAAGGCGCGTTAATATCTACCCCTCCTGATCGAACCGCAAGGAATAATTAAAAAATGGACACAGCAAGAATTCAGGTGAAAGCAGGTGATGGCGGGAACGGATGTATCAGTTTCCGTCGAGAGAAATATGTCCCTCGTGGCGGTCCCGATGGAGGGGACGGTGGGAACGGTGGAAACGTTCTCCTCATCGCTACCCCTGGGATGAGTACACTGATCGATTTGCGTCATAACCCACGTCAAGTCGCTGGAAATGGTGGACACGGCATGGGCAAGCAGCGAGACGGTGCCGATGGCACAGATTGTATCGTTAGAGTTCCTGCTGGCACCCTCGTTAGGGATCTGGACACAGCCGAGTTACTTGCGGATCTGACAGAGTATGATGAAACTGTTATTGTCGCACGCGGGGGAATTGGCGGTAAAGGCAATGTCCGTTTTAAGAGCAGCACTTTTCGGGCACCACGCGTTGCAGAAAGAGGGGAGCCGGGAGAAGAACGCGAAATAAGTCTGGAAGTCAAACTGATTGCTGATGTCGGTTTGGTCGGCTATCCGAATGCCGGTAAATCGACACTGCTGGCGCGTACCTCCGCCGCGACTCCGAAAATCGCTGCCTATCCGTTTACCACACTCCGTCCGAATTTAGGGGTTGTCCGTATCAATCGGGAACAGAATTTTGTCCTCGCCGACATTCCTGGGTTGATAGAAGGTGCCCACAAAGGAGCAGGCTTGGGACACCAATTTCTGCGACACATTGAGCGCACCAAGATGCTTATCCATGTCATTGATCTGAGCGCGACAGATGGACGGGATCCGATTGAGGACTACGAACAACTCAACCTGGAACTCGAGCATTACAATGAGCTGCTGACAAAACTCCCACAAATCATTGCGTTGAATAAGATAGATATGCCGGAGGCTGCGGCGAATTTGGAGCGTGTCCAAAAATATTTCGGTAAGCGGAAGGTGTTCCCTATCTCTGCAGTTACAGGCGAGGGTGTGAATCCATTGATACAGCAAGCCTACCGTTCGTTACAATACCTTGAAACGCGCGCCCGAAAGGAGGCGGAGACGACGATTGTCTTTGAAGCGGAACTCCCCCCAGAGCCACGCGCCCGGTTTGAACTCGCTGAAACGCGGGAAGGGTTTGTTGTGAGTGGTGAGGAACCCCGTCGCGCTGTCCTTATGACTGACCTGGAAAATGAGCAAGCATTGATTCTGCTGTACCGGAAATTAAAAAAGATAGGCGTGATCAACGCCTTGGAACGCGCCGGCGCAGTGGAAGGAGACACCATTCAGATCGATGAATTTGAGTTCACCTATAGCCCACGAGCCATGCAATCCAACTGAACAGCGTGCCCGTTTGTCAGAGGTAAAGCGCATTGTCGTAAAGGTTGGCAGCAGCACCATTTCAAAAGGCGCGCACCTCAACGAAGATGCCCTCCATGGGCTGGTTCACGATTTAGCACTCGTTAAAGAGGACGGTGTAGAGGTGATCCTTGTCACATCTGGTGCAATTGCGGCGGGTTGGCCCCGACTCGGTTTGACACAACGTCCGCAAACGCTACCACGCCTACAAGCGGCTGCGGCTGTTGGACAGATCGAGTTGATGGCAGTTTATGAGGCGTTATTTCGCAACTATGGACAGCAGACGGCACTCATGTTGCTGACACGGGATGATTTTTCCAATCGGGAACGCTATACCCGCATGAACGACACACTGCGCGCCCTTCTCCACTTCGGTGTGATCCCGATTATCAATGAAAATGACACCGTCGCCGTGGACGAGATTCGGGTTGGTGATAACGATACCCTCTCTGCTTATGTAACGAATCTCGCCCAAGCACAACTCCTCGTTATTCTCTCGGATCAAGCGGGATTCTACACCGCAGACCCAAGACACGACCCTAACTCGGAATTGATACACACTGTTACGACTATCTCAGACGGGGTCTGGAAAGCCGCTGGACGTGCTGGCACTACAAGCGGCACTGGCGGGATGGTGACGAAATTGCAAGCCGCTGATATTGTCACCGGATCCGGAGAGATGATGGTGATGGCGGACGGACAGGAACCGCTTGTTGTAACAAGGCTCTTGAAAGGTGAGCTTCTCGGAACGTTATTTCTTCCAAATTCGCGTATCTCCGGCAGGAAACGGTGGATCGCTTATTCACGTCCACCGAAAGGTAGGCTCTTTGTGGACAACGGTGCGCGTGATGCCCTCGTGCGAGGTGGTAAAAGCCTATTACCTGCGGGCATCCGACGCGTTGAAGGCGATTTTGACTATAGCGATACCGTCTCGTGCCTCACCGAAAACGGCACGGAATTCGCACGCGGTTTGGTGAATTATAATTCTGCAGAGACTGCTAAACTCGCAGGAAAACACACGAGGCACATTGAGAACATCCTCGGGTACCGCGATTACGATGAAATTATACATCGGGATAATTTAGTCCTACTCGACTGATATACCCAACTTTATATCCATTTTTTCGAACCTATTTTTTCTGGAATATTGGTTGAAAACCTGCTAAAATATTCGTTAAGTCAAGGAAATCCATGGAAAATACGGAGACTCGGTCCGCCTTGTTCACTGT
Source organism: Candidatus Poribacteria bacterium (assembly GCA_009839745.1). Lineage (NCBI taxonomy): Bacteria > Candidatus Poribacteria > Candidatus Poribacteria bacterium. The sequence continues at coordinate 4,204 of VXPE01000085.1, read as the reverse complement.
CCGCGATGCCGAAGATGCTCTCATCCGTTTTACACTTACTCTGTTAACAATACTGATCGGGATTTTCCTGCACGAGATTTTGCTGAAAGCGCGAGCGTGGGGTGATGCGTTCTATACGATGTTAGGGAGTAAACCACATGCACTGGCATGGGCAACGGGTGTGACAATGTCCTTGGCAGGAGGTATTATCATGTTTTCACGACTTCAAGATTATCGAGATCGACGCAAAAGACGTTTTGATGAAGCAGAAGCCAAAGGTAAAGCCGAGGTTTACGGAGAGATCGCCGCGTGGAATAGCCGCCGCCTCGCCGCAGAGGCACGGAACGAACCTTTCACCGAACCATTTCCTGCTCCACCGGAACCGCCAGCAGACGCTTCATAAAAAAAGGAACACTATGAACGGAAACATTCAAAAACTGATCCAATCGCAGGCGCGAAAGGCAAAATCGGCGATGCGTGTATTATCGAGAAGTTCCGCTGATGTCCGAAACCACGCCCTCTTGGCGATGGCTGAAAGTTTACAGAATTCCAAAGATAAAATTCAGGAAGCAAATCGCATTGATCTCGAAAAAGGCGAAAAAACAGGACTCGCTGCCCCCCTCATGCAACGCCTCCTATTGGATGACCAGAAGATTGAACGGATGGTAGACAATCTTCGTCAAGTCGCCGCACTCCCCGATCCGATCGGTGCGGTCATCAGTATGGGAGAACGCCCGAATGGACTCAAAATCGGAACAGTGCGCGTCCCTATCGGTGTCGTGGCAGTGGTCTATGAGTCGCGCCCCGACGTTACTGTTGAGGTATCGGCACTCTGCATCAAATCCGGAAACGGGGTTATCCTCCGCGGCGGTTCTGAAGCCATTCACTCCAACGCAACACTTGCGGATATCCTCAGTAAGACCGCTGCTTCAGAAGGCGTGCCAGATGCCATCCAGTTCGTTAACACGACTGACCGGCAGGCGGTTTATGAACTCATCCAATTGCCAGACGAGGTTGATCTGGTCATTCCACGCGGCAGCAACGAATTCGTCCAGTTTTTGATGAAAGAATCCGATGTCCCGGTGTTAGGACACGCCGATGGCATTTGTCATATCTACGTTGACGGAGCCGCTGACCTCGATATGGCTACCAGGATCTGTATGAATGCGAAAGTTGGCTACAAAGTGGCTGTTTGCAATGCCGTAGAGACCCTTCTCGTCCATACCGATGCTGCCGAGCAATTTCTTCCGACGCTCTGTGACAAGTTGCGAGGTGCGGATGTTGAAATCCGCGGATGCAAGCGAACACAGCAGATTTATCCCACAGCGAAACCTGCCACTGAAGAAGATTGGCGGACAGAATACCTCGATTATATCTTATCCGTTCGAGTTGTAGACGACATAGACACGGCAATTGACCACATTGAAACCTACGGCTCGCATCATTCCGATGCGATTATCACCGAAAGTTACAGCGCGGCGCAACGGTTCCTTAAAGAGGTGGACTCCGCCGCAGTCTATGTCAATGCCAGTACTGTCTTCACAGACGGTTATGAATTTGGATTAGGTGCCGAGGTCGGGATTAGCACACAAAAACTCCATTCCCGGGGTCCGATGGGGCTTGAGGGGTTGACGACTTACAAGTATACCGTCTACGGAGACGGTCAAGTGCGTGAGTAGTTGCGCTGGTGTCGCTTCTAAAAATCTATTGCCTGATAGCGTCATAGGTGTCTCGACACTGAGGCATCTATAACGCCTTCTACTTCAAGTCCGCCTTTCGTCAATTGCGTCATGTCCACCCATGCTTCTCAGTCCCAAGCTTCCCTCCTCAAGAACGTCCTGATTATTACGCCGCTGAGCCTCGTTGGACGTATGGGAACATTTCTCATCTACGTCGTCCTTGCGAATTGGTTCGGGGCCCCGGCAGAAATGGATTTCATCTACTATTATTGGGGCATCGCCGTATTTCTGATTGAATTGCTCAGTGCGGCCTCCGCCTATTCCGTCCTTGTCCCGATGTTAGCGGAAGCGCGTGCGAAAAGTGAAACCGAGGCACGCCGTTGCGTCCAATCGATTTTTTCTCGGTATATCGTATTCATGCCGGGACTTTGCTGCGTCCTCGTCTTCGTTTCATGGGTCGTCTCTCAACCTTTTTTGCCGAGTACAGGACTTTCACCCGCTACGACAATCGGCCTCGTGTGTGGATTCCTCTGCTTTACGATTATCGCCGCAGCCCGCTGGATGCTCAAGGCAATCTTAGACACGTATCAAGCCTTTCACCTACCGGCTATCGCGCAAGGACTCCGTGCTATCCTTGTCATCGGTGTGATATACCTCTGCCAGCCGTTCCTAACATGGTTTAGCATACCTCTCGCCTTGATTATCGGTGAACTGTTTCAACTGATTGTTCTGTTTTGGCGATGCTGCGCTGTCCTGAATCTATCTGCGCTTCACCTTAAACCCAGCTGGCAGACGACCCCCTACACGACGCAATTTCTACGGCAATGTCTGCTGATGATGGGTGCAGCGATCTCAGATGGGTTAAACCCAGTCGTCGACAGAGGCATGGCAAGTTCATTGGGCGCAAGTTCTGTCTCGAAATTGGATTACGCGCTACGTTTGTGTGCAATCCCTGAAACGCTCACGGGTGTAACGCTTCCAGTTCTACTTTCGCATTGGGCAAAGATATCGTCCGCCGATTCACAAGTCGGAAAGGGTTTGGCATCGGAGTTCCGTCCTACCGGGACGCAGTTACAGCGAAGTGTCTGGCAAAGTGTCGTTGCGCTGCTAATTCTGATGCTACCCTTCCTGATGTGCCTATACCTTTTCCGAGTGGACATTGTTACACTGTTATATGGACACGGAGAGTTGTCCGAGGCAGGACAGTCCCATATCGCTTCATTGCTCGGCATCTACCTATTAGGAATGCTCCCGCGTTTAATCAGCCGCTTGCTAATCCGGGCGCATCTCGTACGCCAGGCACACCGGACAGTTGTTACGGCAACGCTTATCAGGCTTATTCTAAATCCTTTTCTCAATTGGTTCTTCATGCAGCAGTGGGGATTAGAGGGCATCGCTTGGTCAACAGCGTTGTTGTCTTACCCAATTCTTGTGTATATTGCATTTATGTTTTGGAGGCGGAAATGACAGTAAATACACCTAAAAAAATTCAAACAGGAACTCCCTTTGAATTCGGCGAGTATCTTTTTCATTTCGGTGAAGAGATCCTCGAATTAGCAGATTCCACCCCTCTTCTCAATGATTTCGGTGCGTTGCACAGAAAGATACGTGAAGATGGTTATCTGTTTATTCGCGGCTTTCATCCGCGGGAAGATGCAGAGAAAGCTGCACATTGGACATTGCAAGCCATTGCGCAAAGCGGTGGATTAAAGCCGGACACTCCAGTCAAAGCAGGTATCATTGGCGAAACGAATCAGACATTTAGTTTTTTTCGGCAAACTGAAGTGGCACATGCCAAACCGATTCTCGATGTTGTGGATAGCCAGCGAACGATGCGGTTCTACGAAGAATTCCTTGGTGGTCCAGTCATTACGTTTGACAAACGATGGCTTCGTTGCATGGCAAAAGGTGGAAACAACCATTTTCATTACGATAGTGTTTATGTTGGACGTGGCACGCAGAACCGTTACACGATGTGGAGCGCATTGACAGACATCGACTTGGAAAATGGACCCCTCGTCATCTGCCTCGGTTCCCACCGTCACGATCGATTAAAGTCAACCTATGGCGCGACCGATATGGATCGCGATTTGACGGAAGCCGTTTTCAGTACCGATCCACGAGAAATGGTTGAGAAATTCGGATTCACACTGGCAACCGCGCACTTTCAACCGGGGGACGTTATTATTTTTGGACTTTACATGATGCACAGCAGTGCTCCCAACCTCTCTGACCGTTATCGTATCAGTATTGATACACGATACCAACTCGCCCACGCAGAGCAGGACGATCGCTTCTTTTTCCGTGAAGACGGGAGTTGGCTTGGTAATTTTTACAATAAAGGTGTGGGTTACAAATCGATGGCGGAACTCCGTCGAGAGTGGGGTTTGGAATAACATTCACGAAAATGTCAGAGAAATGTTGCCGCTCCGTAACCTCGGTATGTTATAATATTAAGCCTATGAGAACAAATATCACTCAATGCGCTGATGTTATAGTAAAGTTTAGAATTAATAGGACATCCTGTGCCGGTTCGGTTAGGAAAC
>VXPE01000084.1 GCA_009839745.1 Candidatus Poribacteria bacterium | reverse complement strand
AAACCTCGCCTACCGGGGGCAGAAGTGTAAACTTATTTTCAAAATCTACTATAAATAAAAAGCACCAAAAGACATTAGAGGCTATTTTTAGCACGCAAGTTCCGGCGACATTGCAATGGAGACGGATTGAAACTCTTTTTATGGCACTGGGTGCCACAAAAGAAGAAGGCAGAGGATCATCTGTGAACTTTAAATTGGAAGGGAGAACTGCCACCTTCCACCGACCTCATAACCGAAAAGAGGTAAACCGATATCAAGTACGCGATGCGCGAGATTTCTTAAAAGAGGTAGGAATAACACCATGAAAACAATGACACATAGAGGCTATACTGCAGAAATTATCTATAGTGATGAAGATGAATGTTTTGTTGGCCATGTTGTTAATATTGATGATATCGTTGGTTTTCACGGAGATACCGACGAAGAACTACGTGTCGCCTTTGAAGACGTAGTAGATCTCTACATCAAAGTCGAAAATCAACCGGAGAACCCTCCACAGAAGCACTTCGCATGGCGGTTTCTGTCGCGTCTACGCCAAGCATTCCATCTATAGAAATAACGTCGCCGTTTATGCTTGTGAGGATTAGCTCCGTTTCGGTCAAGGAAATTTTATCCATGCATGGAAGGTTGGTATGTGAAAAAGAGACGATATCAATCCCAAACCGGAACCGAATCAACTTCGCTCCTGCCGCCGCTCGCCATCGGTGTGGCTCTGATCCTTCTCAACGCATACTGGATCGCCTTCGTCAGCGGTATCCACCACTCCCTGAATCCCGCTTATGCCTCCCTGTTTATTACCCCAATCGTCAACCTCTTTTTTCTCCTGTTAATCAATACGCTGCTGAAGTGGATCCGCCCACAACTCGCTTTGAGCCGCGCCCAACTCCTCTTGGTCTACCAGATGCTGGTAATGCTGTGTGTCGTCTCCGGACACAACCCGATGGACTTCATTCTCGGCATCCTCGCGCATCCGTACTGGTTCGCTACTTTTGAAAACGAATACGCCACGCTTTTCCATCGGTATATCCCGCCGTGGTTCACGGTTCAAGATAAAGTGGCACTCACGGGTTTCTTTGAAGGGAACTCGACCCTCTACACACCGAGACACCTGTTCGCATGGATGGGGCCTGTGCTGCTTTGGTCGTTTGTCACATTCGTTCTCTTCTTTATTTTACTGTGTTTTAACAGCATCCAGCGGTTGCAATGGAGCGAACGGGAACGCCTGAGTTATCCGATCGCACAACTCCCTATAGAGATGACCACGCCACGCTTTTTTTCGAGAAGACTGCTGTGGCTTGGGTTTAGTATCTGTGCCGTGATAGAACTCCTCAACGGACTCCACTTTCTCTATCCGTTTGTGCCGGGTGTGCCACTTAAAATACCCGATTTCGGGGCGAAAATCTTTACCACGAAACCTTGGAACGCGATTGGATGGTTACCGCTCTTCTTTTATCCTTGGGTCATCGCATTGACGTTCTTTGTGCCATTGGAACTCTCGTTTTCGGTCTGGTTCTTTTTTCTGTTTACAAAATTTCAGTTGATCGTAGGGAGCATCGGGGGCTGGAAATCGCTGCAAGGGTTTCCTTATTACAATCAACAGGGCATCGGTGCCTGGTTGACGCTTGGGGTTCTCATCTTATGGACAAGCCGTAAGCACCTCAAAGCAGTGTTTACAACGGCTTTGAAGCCTCTTGGAAACACTGCGACACCCTCCAGTAATGAACCGTTTCAATACCGCACCGCACTCCTCGGCATCTGCGTAGGCACGACGATTCTCGTTATTATTTTTCAACAGGCGGGCATGTCCGTTGGAATTCTCCTCGCCTTCCTATGCCTCTATTTCCTCATGTCTATCGCTATAACATACGCGCGAGCGGCGGTCGGTGTGCCGTATCATGAAGTCATTTGGACGCATCCACCACTGATGATCGTCTCGGTTTTAGGCACACGACGGACGGGTGCTGCGAATTTGACGCTTTTCTCTTTCTTATATCCGTATGTTCGCGACAACGTCTCACACCCAATGCCGAGTCAGTTAGAAGGATTCAAAATCGCCGAACGCGCTCCGGTTTCCCAGAAAAAGATGGCGATCGCTATGATAGTCGCCCTGTTGGTTGCGATTCCTGCCTCTTTCTGGGCGTATTTGCACCTCATCTATCAACACGGCGCAGTGCGAACTGAGGGATATATTATTGGCATCGGTATTGAGACCTTTGAACGTATGCTACTCCCATGGTTACAACAATCACACGCTACAGATAGCACGGGATTGAGTTTCACTGCGTTCGCCTCCCTGTTCACGTTGGGATTGATGTTTCTGAGAAGACAGTTCATCTGGTTCCCTTTCCATCCGACGGGCTACGCACTCGGTTTATCCGCAGGAATGGTTTGGGTCTGGAGCGCGATCTGTGTGGGTTGGATCATCAAGGCGGTTCTCCTCAAATTCGGGGGGTTACGCATCTATCGAAAGGCTGCTCCATTCTTTGTTGGCGTGGTTCTGGGTGACTTTCTGATCGGAACCTTTTGGAGTTTAGTGGGCGCCATTTTCGGGATACCGGTATATCGGGTCTGGTATTAAGATCGTGGGTGAACTGGATTTTTTAAGTTGACCCCTCAACCGATATATGGTAAGGTTAAGGCGAAGTGGTATCAAATTAAGCGTGCACGTAATTTTCTGGAAAAGATAAAAATAACACCATGAAGACGATGACATATAGAGGGTATACAGCGGAAATTGTCTATAGTGATGAAGATGAACGATTTGTCGGGGATGTTATCGATATTGATGATATCATTTGTTTCCACGGTGATACTGATGAAGAACTCCGCGAAGCTTTTGAAGGCATAGTAGATCACTACATTGAATTCCGAGAGAAGCGCGAAAACTTACCGCAAAAACAGAACGCAGGGAGTTTCTGGGCGCGTCTACGTCAAGCACTTCATCTGTAAACGCAGCGTGTTAGTTCTATCCGATATAGGAACGGAGTCAGGAAAAGAAGGAGTTTTATTGGTGAAGATATGTATCATTGTTTTTGCTAAGAATCCGGTGCCGAACCAGGTCAAAACACGACTTATTCCAGCTTTCTCACCGGAACAAGCGGCGACAGTGTATACGGCGTTTCTCACAGATGGGTGTGATACACTCTCCAAACTTCCCGATGTAGACCGCATCATCGCCTATACACCGGCAGAGGCACACTCCGATTTACAAGTGCTTATCGGAGACGATGCCATTTACATCCCACAAATGGGGGCTGATCTCGGGGAACGGCTCGCCTCGGCAACACAGTGGGCAATTGAACAGGGATATACAAAGATGTTACTCGTCGGGTCCGACAGTCCGACGCTACCGATTGCTTATGTTTCAAAAGCATTCACACTGCTCGATTCACAGGACATCACCATCGGACCGAGCACAGATGGCGGCTATTATCTCATCGGCTTTTCGGCAACGAACATAGCAACGACCGTCCCATTTATTTTTGAGGAAATCGCATGGAGCACGGCAGATGTCTTTCAGCAAACAGTGGCACGTATCCGCTCGCTAAAGGGAACCTTAGGACTCTTACCACCGTGGTATGATATAGATACGGCTGCGGATTTGGCGTTCTTGCACGCTCACATCTCGGCGATGCGACTCGCAGGCGAAACAGTAGAAGCCGTCAGAACAGAATCACTATTGACAGAACTATTTTCATAAACAGTAAGGAAAAGGAGACTGAATTATGGGACAATTAGATGGAAAATTTGCGATTGTAACGGGTGGAAACCGAGGTATCGGAAGAGGGATTGCGAGAGGGCTTGCCGCTGAGGGGGCGACGCTCACAATCGCCGCAAGGGATGCGGATCTCCTTGAAGAAACCGCTAACGAATTTCGCGCAAACGGCACAAAAGTGTTGACTGTCCCGACCGATGTAACGGACGAGGCACAGATCAAAGCACTCTTTGAAAGGTCCATGGATGAATACGGGCGTTTGGATATCCTCGTAAATAACGCAGGGGCATTCAATGGGGGGCCCATCGGTGAACTCGCAACGGAGGATTGGGATTGGGTTATTAATGTTAATCTCCGTGCGCCGTTTATCTGCACACGCGAGGCATTCGCAATTATGAAAGCGCAAGGCGAAGGCGGACGTATCATCAATGTCGGGAGTATTTCTGCACATCGCGTCCGTCCCCGAACAGCACCTTACAGTGCGAGCAAATTCGGGATTTTTGGCTTGACACAGGTAACAGCACTTGAAGGTAGACCCTTTGGCATTACAGCGAGTTGCTTGCAACCCGGCAACACCTATGTAGAGCGGCATCAGAGCCGTCCACAGGCACCTATGGAACCGATGATGGACGTTGATGATCTCGCGCAAGCGGCTGTTCTCATGGCGACCCTTCCACCGAATATCAATATGCTGGAAGCAACTGTCCTGCCGATCGGTCAACTCTATGTCGGACGTGGGTAACTTTTCGCTCTTACAGGAAAGCCTTCACCGATGGAGACAATTATGCAAGTGAATCGGACCCAATTCATGGAAGAAGGGTATCTCGTTCTCCGAGAGGTGATTCCGCCGGAGGAACTGGACGCGCTTCGAGAAAGTTATGAATTAATGGTATCACGCCAGCGAGAGATATGGACGCGAGAACGCGGACCGAACGAACCACCGGGCGGCGTTTGGGAGAGTTCTCCACAACCGCGTTTACACCTCGGACGGGGTCCACTCGCAGGGCTTGTCGATGAAAAAACGGCAAGTGCTGTCGAAATTTGGGCACACGAAAACATGCAAGGGGTCAGCAGTGAATTGCTGGGTGAGGAGGATGCCGGGGTTACTGAGATGATGCTCATGTGCAGCCCCGTCAAAGACTGTGGACCCGCCGCATGGCATCGCGACCATCACCCTATTGATACTGCTCCATTACAAGGTTACATTGACGATATTGTGGAGACGGGACCGCGCTACCTTCAGTGGAATCTTTCACTCTACGACGATAACGTACTGTGGGTGCTACCGGGTAGTCATCTACGGGTGAATACGGAAGCAGAAAACGAGCTGCTGCTGGCAAATCCGAAAGTACCACTTCCCGGTGCTGTTCAGACGCATCTCAATGCCGGCGACGGTGTCGTTTACGTCTTACCGATCTTACACTGGGGAAGTAACTACAGTCGGAAGATGCGCCGCACGATTCACGGCGGGTTTGCAAACCATACGCATTATCAAGCGTTCGACTACATAGATTACCTCTCACCGGAAATCCGAGAGATGTTTGATCGGTGGAATGCGCGTAGCAATCAAATGCAAGGGTGGACTGAAAATGCGCTCCGAGCTGCTATAGAAAAGGATGCTACTGCCTACCACACAGCACTGGACAATCTGCACCCGGGTAGAGGTGAAAAGGGGAAGATGCTCTCAACCGTTTTTTTGTGTAAAGCCGCGTGCTTCGTGGCACTCGAACACGGCTATGAACTTCCAGAAATCCCAGATGACCTTCGGAATCGCGGCAAGGGTTTCCATGCGATTACCCTCAATTGGGGACCGCCCTTTGCCGCACTATTCACGAAAGAGGAAGCCGCTACATTATGGGAACGTTTTAAGCCGCTTGACGCACGCCTTAAAACCGACGAAGAACTGTATCTACCCGGTTTCCAGTCCGGTCCGATGCATTACTATTTCAATGAAATGCCTGATAATTTCGGTGTTGCGGATTTCATTGAAACGTGGGAACTATAGTGCCAAACCGAGCATCCCACTGAGATAGAAATAGGCTTCCTCGGTATAGCGTGGTAGATTCTCTGGATCTTCAACTTCCAACTCCAGCGTCAGATCGCCTTGGTAGCCGACCTCTTGGAGCGTTTCGATAATCTGCTTGAGCTTGAGCTCACCGCGCCCGATACCGACGGATACGGTGCCGAGATGGTCCTTGAGATGCACGGCATAGATACGGGAACCGAATTGACGAATCGCGGCAAGCGTATCGACACCTGACGAATGGAAATGTCCAGTATCTATGCAGACACCGACACGTTCGTCGGGAATAGCATCTAAAAGCGTTTGGAAATCCTCAGGTTGTTCAAGCACATTGCCGTGATGCGGTTCAAGCGTCAACTTGATTTGACTCTCTGCTGGCATGCGTTGCAATACCTCGCCGACACAGGCGGCGACTCTGTCCAAGGCACCGGCTTCTGTTCTACGCTGTGCCCCACTCGTTGTTAGATGTGTCGCACCGAGTCCTTCAGCGATTTCAACACATCTTGCGATGGCACCTGCGCGTGCGTCAACATCGGTGCTGTCCTGGCCACCCCAACCGGGCGGATAGAGACCCGCACATTTCATACCGGATGCGTCGATCTTTGCCTTCATATCGTCTATATCGAACGTGTGGGCAGCGTCAACACTCCAGATGAGGGGTCCATGAATTTCCATCAATCGGTAGCCGATCTGTGGTGCGTATTCCAACGTTGCGGCGACCTCATCTTCGGCGTAGCCGCGGTAACAGATAGAAGCACAGATAATGTCCATTTTTAATTATTCCTTTTTTAATTATTCCTTGCGGTTCGGTTAGATTAATTGGGCAATCTATTACGGGCGAGGTAACCTCGCCCCTACGGTTTCGTTGTTATTTGATGCGTGGAAAGTTGTCTCTAAGTCCGATTAGGATAAAGCGTTGTAGAGTTCTATATGCCGTTGCAGCACTGCATCTGAATCCGGTGGGTTAATCACCTCAATAGAGACAAACCCGTCGTATCCGTCCTGTGAGAGCAGTGTAAGCGAATCTTTCTCCGTGTCCGGTAAGGGACCCCTGTCGCCGAAGTTGACATGGGCATGCCGCACCTTGCCACGCAGATGCACATAAGCGACATTGACGGGTTCCCCGTGTCGAACATGATGCGCAGCGTGCCAATTCGCAAAGGTGTTCTGCGCTTCCGCTCGATGTAAAGTCTCCGTTACGTAACTCGCGATGAGATTGCCGTGTGTCTCCAAACAGAGCGCAACCCCCGCATCGCCCGCTAAGCCGTCGCACGCACGAATACCTTCCGCTTCCCAATCCAAAGTCTGAGATACCGCAACAGGGGTTTCTGGTACCCGATCCCCGAAAATCCGAATATTCTTGGCACCCATCGTTTCGGACAAGTCTATATACCGTTTGAGCAACTCCACCTGTTCGGCACGTTTTTGGGCGTCGGGATCTATGAATCGCACCCCGGTCGCAATGCAGGAGAGTTCAATACCGCTATCGGCAAAGCGGTGGCGCGCCTCCTGCAGCTGCTGCGGTGTGGAATCCAACTCTACGCCGTGTCCGTGATCCCACTCCACGCGAAGTTCTAAGTGTTTGTAATTGTAGTGTTTCGCTTTGTCAATGAGTTCCGCCAGTGTTAGTGGCGGACACACAGACGACATAAAACCAAATCGCATTTTTTAATTTTTCCTTGCGGAGCAACGGCGTGAGTTTGAATCGTTGATGTTCTTTTTTCTGGAGTCGCCTGCGCCGTTGTTGCAGGCTTGCGGTTTAGGAACATCAAAGATAGGTTAACCCCGAATGTCAACAGATGAACTACCGTTTCCGCGCTTGCTAACGTTGATCTTGACGGGCAAACGCCTTGTTAACTCCTGAATATGGCTGATGAGAAAGATACTTCGTCCCTGCATACGGAGTCCTTCCAGTGCAGCGATAGCAACGTCAAGTGTCTCGGTATCGAGCGTGCCGAATCCTTCGTCGAGAAACAGCGAATTGAGTTGCGCGCGTCCCCGACTCAGATCCGCAAGTGCGAGTGCCAAAGCGAGACTCGTCAGGAACGATTCCCCACCAGAGAGCGTTTCAACAGGACGTTCCTCGTTGGCGTTCCATCGGTCGATAACAGTCAAATCACCGATTCCTTCAACTTTAAGTTGGTACCGCTCAGAGGTGAGATAACGCAACTGGTCATTCGCTAAACTCCCCATTTGCCTGAACATAATCTCCAAAGCAAAATCGCGTAGGTCGTTTCTCGGAATTGTGTCCTGTAATCTTTTCCAACGGTTCAATTCCTGCTCAGCCTCACTGATTTCAGCCCCGAGTGCCTCACGTTTTTCAAGTGCGTCCTTCAAGTCGCCGATTTTCTGTTGTTGCGCACCAACTTCCTGCTGTGCGGCTTGGAGGTGCTCTCCAATTTCTTCTACTTGGACTTCAATTCGTCCCAATGCTTCTGGATCGAAGGGTGTTTCCTCAAACCGGGTTCGCAATTCGGTAATCACTAATTCAAGTCCCCGCTTTTCATCTTCGTGGGTGTCAATTTGGTTGGTTAAGTCTTGTATCTGGTCATCGTTTCGGAAAGCATTATCGTGTGCTTCAGGTGAGTCGAATCCCGCTTCATCTAACCTCTGAAAGTAAATATCGCGCGCAGTTTCAAGTTTTTTGGAGGATTCTTCATACTGTTTCTCGCAATGCCCATGGGTCGTCTGCTTTTGGGTGAGCAGATTTTGACTGTTCTGGAATTGCTGTTCAGCATCATCACGCGCTTTCTCTTTCGCCTTTAGTTCCGCTGCCAACTTATCCATAGCAGTGTTAATTTCATCTTCTGTTTCCAACCCACCCGTTTTATCACGGATGGCATTGAGATATGTTTCTCCCTCACGTCGGTATCCGTCTATCTCCTCTTGCAAATCCTGGCGATTATTGCGTAAAGTCTCAAGCCTGTTCTGATCGGCTTCAATGTTAGCGTTAAGCAGTTTAAGATCAGATTCTGCGCGATTTAACCCCGTTTGGCACGTTGCAACTTCCTCAATCTTCTCTTCAAACCGCTGCAGTGTCTGCTTCGGTGCAACCCCATGAAACATCTTCGGTAACAACTCCCAAAAATTACTCTCAGTAGATGCGATGTCCTCTTTCAAACCCTCAATCGTATCACTTAGATCGATCAACTCATTCCGAACCGCATTCAAGGAATCAGTTTCGCGCGCGAGGTCATTCTCAGAGGTTTCGAGCTGTTGGGATACCATTTCATAAGCGTGCGATGCTTTCGTCCGTGCCTGTTCTGCCGCTCCGATGGCTGCGATAGCAAGATCCGCCTTCTCCATCTGTTCATCTATCCAATCAGACGAAATGTCCATATCCGGATAAACCATCTCCCACTTCATAGAAAGCACATCTAACTCGTCTCGGCTCACCCCCCGTTCCACAGCAAGCGACTCCAACTTATCTGGGTCCAGATTCCACTCTATAGAAAGCGACCTCGCTTCGTCTTCGATCACGCCTGTTTTCTTCCACTCTTCCTCCATTTGACTGATAATGCTCTCCTTGCGCTGTTGAAGTTGAATCCCTTTCGTTCGCAAATCCTGCATCTGGTCCTGTGCGGCTTGTGCTGCAATTTTCGCGTTCTCTAACGCATTTTCAGCCTCTTGCACCCGTTCCTCACTTTCAGGTTCCACAACACCCGCCAAGGGATGTTCCGTAGCCCCACACACCGAGCACGGTTCTCCAGTATGAAGACGTTGTCGGAGTTGATTGATCGGGTTGGTCAACACAGCGGATCTTAATACCTCATCAGCGTGTTCAACCTCTTCTGCAGCATGCCGATACACCTTTGCTTGCTCTTGGAATCTTTCTTCGATTTTTAGCAATTCCGTATCCAGTGTTGATAAAGTATTGTTTAAGTCGTCCACCTGTTGTGAGATATTTTCCAAATCCTCTATCATCTGCTCATATTTCTGCACGACGGTGTGCGTCTGGGCTGCTTGTTGTTTCCAGTCAGTCCATTTTTCGCGGGTGGCGGTCGCCAAAAGTTTGTTTAAGTGTGTCTTGGCATCCTCTAACTTTGTCTCTGCCGATGCTTTTTCTGAGAGGCATTCTTCCTGGGTTTTAGATAATTTTTCAATTTCCTTTTTCAATGACGATGCCTTCTTTCCAACACTCGCTTTATTCGTCATCTCAGCTTCCAACTGCTTTTCGTTTGAAGTGAGTTTCGCCAGAAGACCAGTCGCCTGCGTAAGACGTTGCTGCCTATTTAATGGAAGCGGATTCTCTTCCAAAAAACGTTGGGCATCATCAATCTGTTCTTGCAACTCGGTTTGCTGCGTCTGTCTATCGGACAATTGGTCCTCGAGCGTGTCAATCTGCTCACTCAAATTCGCCAGAGTTGGTTCCCGTTTTTCTGCTTGGTCGAACTGGTTCTTCGCTTGACCAACCTCTAACTTCGCATCTGCGTAAAGTGGGATTTTCTGAGTATGTTCATCAGAGATAGTTCGATAGGCTTCCCCTTTTTCGTCATAAGCAGTCTGATCGGTTTTCACCTGCGCCGCTGCCTCGGTTTTCTCGGTTGTTGCTGTATGGCGTGCTTTCTCTGCATGTTCGAGATCGGATTTTGCCGTATCATACGCTTGTTTTTCAGGAAGAAGTCGTTGCGCACGCTTCGCGTTTTCGAGCGTCGTTTGAAGTGTATCAATTTCGGGTTGCTGAACAGTGAGTTCATTTTGACGATCTTTTGAAGATTGGAGTCTCTCAAAATCGGCTTTGCGTCCCTCTTCGCGCTGCTTTTCATCTTGGATGTGTTGGCTTTGCGTCCCGAATGCCTCGGCTTCCGTTTGTAAACTATCAAGTGCTGTCTCGGCTTCTGTGAGTTGCGCCTGAGAGGCTTCCGGAATTTTGTTCAATTTGTCAAGGACCTCTGCAGTCGTTGTCTCAACCGCACTCACCTTGTCATTTAACGCCTTTTTCAGTTCATCGTAGATACCGATTCCTGCAGTTGCCTCTAAAATCGTCCGTCGATCTTCGTCTTTTGCCTTCAAAAAGGCTGCAAACTCGCCTTGTGCCAGCATAACGGAACGCTTAAAAGCATCAAAATCGAGACCCAAGATCACCGCGACTTCTTCGCTCACTGTGTTTTGGCTGGAACCGAGAGATTTACCCTTCTTCGCCAATTTATCAGTGATTAATTTGTCAGTGTCTGCATAACGCAACTCTCCCTTCGGTGCCCCTCTTTGCGTAGCGGACCAAGTCGCCAGATAACGGGTATCGTTTGCAATAAAATGGACTTCAGCGAACCCTTCTTTTTCGCCATGACTGATGAGGTGTTTCGGATTTTGGCTGCCTTGTCCACTCAAGCGCGGCGTTTTCCCATACAGCGCGACGCAAATCGCGTCCAACAAGGTTGTTTTTCCTGCCCCTGTCGGACCGGTAATTGCCACGAGTGAGGCATCACTTAACAGCCCGCTCTCAAAATCAATTTCCTGTTCTCCTCGAAAACTATTCAGATTCTTAAGTTTCAATTTGCATATTTTCATTTTTTAATTTTACCTTGCGGAAAAATAACGCACGTCAGAACTATCAGCGACATCCCTTAAATCCGCCTGCGTGTTTTTGCTTGGGGTGTTTTTGCTTGGGTATTTCTGCGTATTGATAGGGTGTTTCTGCGTATTTCTGCGTATTTCTGCGCCGTTGTTGCAGGCTACGGGTTTTGATATTATCATAAAGAAAACCGCTTCACTGACTGCTGTCTGAAACCATCTGGAGCAATTCACTGAATGTCTGTGCTAAGGTTTCATCGGGGAGTTCACCCTCGAATTTCGCTTTGTAAAATTGCGCAAAGATTTTTTCGGGACGTTCCATTTCCTCAACAGAAATTACAGGTCCCTGTGTTGCCTCTGGTAACTCAAGTTCAACACTTAGAACATCACCGCCACGCTCACTAAAGGCTTGACGGATATCATCGCTAATGCCAACTTTTGGTGTATCCAATTTCAACTTGACCTGAATATATTTCTCATCCCACTCTCCTGTTATCGCTTCTGACAAAACCGAAACTTCATTACCCTCGACAGTACAAAGCTCCTTGAACACAGGAATCTCAATTTCCGCATCTTGTATCAGTGTGCCATCGCCAGATAATTCCAATAGATACACCTTTTTACGATAACCTACCTCGTTGAACCGTAGTGGAATCGGTGAGCCTGAATACCGGATCGGGTAATCGGTGTCCTTGATTGTCTGTGGTCTGTGGAGGTGTCCCAAAGCAACATAATTCACACCATCTGGAAAATCACTGGCATGGATAGCGGTTGCACCGCCGATTTGGATATTTCGTTCAGAATCCGTTACTTTTCCGCCTTGCACAAAGAGATGCCCCATCAGAATCTTAGGGAGTTCCGCTGGCATGCAAGAGACACAATCGGTATAGAACGATTTGAGTCGTTCCCGATACCGTTCGCTCTTTTCTATTTCCGTCTCATAAGAGACGTATGGAAGTTCTGTCTCGGACAGGTATGGAACAGGGGCAACCATGACGCGCGGGTTGTCGGGCGGAAACGGAAAGACACAGTCATCAGCCTCATCTGCGAGACCGACGACGTGAATTCTACCCATTTTGAGAAATTCGCGTGGGGCTTCCAAATGTCGCGCTGAATCGTGATTCCCGGCGGTAATCACTGTATAAGCACCCGTTTCATTGAAAAGACGGTAGAGGAACCGATAATAGAGGTTCGTTGCTTCTGCTGACGGAAGGGACGTATCAAAAATATCGCCGGAAACGAGGAGGAGATCGACCTTACGTTCCTGGATTGTTTCAAGGAGCCACTCCAAGAATTGTTCATGTTCATCAAGTCGGGAACGTTCGTGGAGCCGTTGACCGATGTGCCAATCGGCGGTGTGTATAATTTTCATAGCAGTCCGTGAATTACGCCAAGTCCTACGTTGAATATAGAGTAGGGGTATCATACCAAATTTCGGACTTATTTTCAAACAGATTCGTTATTTTACATTCAACTTGATGTAGAATAGGAATTTTGCTAAAATCACGGAAAATGTTTCGGAAACTTTCAAAAAATGGGTAGGGGCTCTCCACGCGCTTACGCCTTCTTCCAAAGTCTTTTGGCATCCATCCGTCCCAGTTTGACAGTCAACAACTACTTAAAAAAACTCTCGCTGTTCCCCACCGAAATGCCGTTCCGATTTCTGACTCGGACGAATCCGCCACTCCATCGGCAACCGAACGAACGTATTGATAACCTCTGGATTCTCGAAATACGCATCATCAATCTGCCAGAACTGGAGACGTGGGTAGCTCCGTCCGTTATCACCGAAATAAAGTTTGTTCATGGAAGGTGTTCTTGTTGAAGCTTACGAACCGGGAATAGGAACTTGCATCTACTCTCACACATAGATTTTTAAAATTGCCCAAACGATATTATTTTTTCTTCAGATCCGCCCATGTGCCAACAACACTCTTTTTGATGAGAGACGGTGCAGCAGGCGCAGGCATCGGAACCGTCCACTCACTTCTGATAAACCAAGACGCATTCCAGTCAACATCTTTCAGAGATACATTTCGTCAAACTCTCGGATCCTCTGCATTCCTGAGCACCTGAAAGACATCGAATCGCTTATAGCACGAGATGCCGAAATCTACACGACGACCCTGATCATCATAGAGACGATAATCAAACCCCGGCGCAGGCGACCCCGGGAATCCCATACCTGTCATCGGGAAAGGAGTCGCTTCTGGGTTCTCTATGAATGCAAAACTACCTTCTACGAATCCCGCATCCACAACAACCGAGTTCTCTGACATCAAGAGATACTCGCTATGCCGATTATACGGCAGGGCGACCTCGAGTTTCCAGCCCTCCAAGGTCTCAAGGACTTCCTCTGGATGCACATAGATAGCAACCCAGATTCGGTAATAATCCGACATAGTGTAACAACTCCTGTGAACCGCCTTTGAATTGTTCCATGAAGTCGATGACTTTCTCTTGAAGTGCTGTCCAGTCATTGCTGAGACGATGTAGATGTATGACCGATTGCCGCACCCAGCGCCACAACTTCTCAATCGGATTCGTCCAAGAGGCATACGTCGGGAGCTGCAATATCTCAATAGGGAGTTTCTCAAGTTTGCCTATTTTCCTCGACTGTTTATCGCTCCAATTCGGTGGGATCGGTTTAGTAAACGTCGTCGTCTGTGGCAGAAGTGCTGCCATAAGATTGGCATGAAAATGTATCGCACGATTGTCCTGAATCAAATAGATGCGTTTCGCCTTTCGATAGCGTTGGCAAATCTGCGTGTAAAATGTATGGAGTGCGACGACTGTGCAGCTTTCGACTTGTTGATAAACAACATCTCCGGTGTGCGGGTTGAGCGCACCGATGCCATAACAGGTCGCCTGTGAAAGATAACTCTTGCGTGCCAAAGGATATTTCGTTCCCGTCTCCGCCCAGTCTTTTGCGACTGTCGGTTGTAGATTGAAACCAAACTCGTCTTGATAAACGACGACGCAAGTTTCTGGGTTCTCACGGGCTTCTTCTAAAGCTTGCTGGATACGAGAAAGTTTTTCAGTATAAGCTTCATCAGGACTTCGCACATATTCTCTGGCACGCTTATAGCTGAGACCTAAACGTGAAAAAACCTGATGAATGCCCGGTAGCGATAACTCTTCAAGCCACGGCACGACTTGACCGAGACTCCGGAGCGTCCAGCGAGTTTGATTTTCATTGACCAGACCCGGATCCTGACCGATAGCCACTAAGACCTCCGACTCGGCTTCTTGCGGCGACTTGGGCGAAAAAGCAGGTTTTCGACCGCTGCCGGGTCTATTAGACAACCCGCTGATGCCGTGTTCCCGGTACCGACGCAGCCACGCATAGACGGTATCAGGATCTCGCTTTTTCAGGAGTCCGCTACGAGCGACTTGATGTGGTGAATAGCCTTCATGGATTTTCAACATCGCTGTCGCACGTTCTCGCAGATACGCAGGTGCGCCTTTATCTCGAAGCGCAATGAGAGCATGGATTTCGGACGCACTCAACTCAAGTTTATGGTGTTTTGCCATGAGAGAATACCTCCTTGGGTTGGAGGACAACATAAATCACAATATTACCGAATTATTTTTTTACACTTCATACAGTTTGTGCATATTAGCATGAAAACTAAAAGTTTGCGCTACGAAGAATCGCTATAAAACGCCCTATTCAACGCCTTATCTTCCGCACTCACAGCAAAATCTGCATCCTCCATTTCGGAGAGGTTGACATAGAGTTGATTTTTATCCAGCAATTCTGCCAATAGATGTTTTTGTGCCTCAAGATCGTCAATGGCGTTGAAATCGTCCATCGCCTCTTGTGGCGTTTCAGCATTGACATACCAGTTTAGGAAGGAGTTTTGGGCGATGTCCCGCCAGAGGGCAACGAGTTCTGCGGAAGATTGTGCAGCTTGGATTTTGTCCATGTAGGCTTGGTTGTATTGCATCAATTCACAATAGATAAAATCGCCGCCACCTTGCTTTTCTATAACTTTTTTCACGCGAGGCATGGTAACACTTTCAACATAATCCATCTGTTCTACCAAAATAAATTGCCGATTTCCATTGTCTTGCTTGTTCAATTCTAAAACGGCATGTGCGGTAGTTCCTGAACCAGCGTGAAAGTCGAGAATAATGGCATCTTTATCTTTTTGAAAAAAAGTAGCACCGAATATGATTTTTTTTAGCAATGCAGTTGGCTTTGGAAAAGCAAAAATATCTTCACCCATAAGATCTTTCAGTTCATTCTTACCATCTGCATTAAGGTGTTTTAAAACAGAATAAAACTTTGAACCATCTTCGTCTAATGCTCTATATCTCCCGACAATTGTTTTATTTTTTCCCTTATTCAAAAGGATGTACTGACCGGCTTCTATGCCTTTGTCAATTTCATCTTTTTTGGCTTTTCCTTTAATTTTCTCAATATCTTCATAATAACAAGTCCCATATTTTCCGAATTCTATTCTCAACCAGTCTTCTTCAATCCAGTATTTCTTACCATCTTTTTCAACGATCTTGCCTCTGATATCTTTAGGCTTTCTCAAGGGTTCAAATTTTTCGATGTTTTTTGCATAAGTCAATAAGTAGTCATGCCCTTTTACCACTTGTTTAGCAAGTCCACCGCCTTCTGCCCGAATGACTACAAAATTGGTGACAAAATTTTTATTTCCAAAAATTTCGTCCATTAAAACTTTCAAATATGCATGTTCATTGTCATCACAACTGGCAAAGAACACGCCATCGTCTGTTAATAGTTCCTTTGCTACTTCCAACCGGTTTTTCATAAACGTCAGCCAACTGGAACGGTTAAAACTATCATTGTAGCCGAAACTATCACTTCCGGTGTTATATGGTGGATCGATGTAAATCAGTTTGATCTGTCCACGGAATTGCTGTTTGAGTGTGTGGAGTGCGATCAGGTTGTTGCCTTTGATGATAAAGTTTTCGCGTATCGTGCCGTTGTTGTCGCGCTTGATCTCGGTTACGTCTTGTTCACCTGCGACGGTGTGGCGTTTCCAGTTGGTAAGTGCCTTCGGATCAAACAGGTGGTCAATTTCGTCTTGTGCGAGGATTTCGTTGAAGAAAATCTCTTTACGCTTTTCCGCTTCCTTTGTCTGTCCGCCTTCAAGCACGCAATCTTTGTAGGGCCAGACGAGTGAAACCTCGCCGCGTTCGCGTAAGAATTTTCCGTCAATGTCCAAGCCGATTTTGTTGCGGAATTGGGTGTAGGAATTGGCAAGGAAGTTCTTTTCGTTGATGTAGTCAATAAAGGTGTTGTGGTTGAACACCCAATGTCCGTCAATTTCGTCAAAGAAGGTTGATTTTATCGCTGGATCGGAAAGCAGTAGCCTGATGAGGTTAGGGTCGAGTTTCCATGCGTGGTCTTTGACTGCGGCGGGGAGGAGTTCGCCTGATTCGTCAAGGAAGTCGGGATTTTTTTTGAGGCGTGCGATCAGTTTTTCGTTGAAGTTTTGTTTTGGCATAGGGCAAGGACTTCCGTGTTTTTCAAAAGGTGTTTCATGCTTACATTGTATCATTAATTTTTCAAAGGAGCAATGAAGATTTAAAAATTTGAAAATTTAAGGAAGGCGGGGAATTTGAAGGGAAAATAAAGTGTCTGAATCGCGAATTACACAGGTTTCGCGGATTACACTTGAGCAAAGCGATATGTCTATAGAAAGCATGGCATTTCCAATCTATGTGCCTCTTGGGGGGTTAATTGGGGCTCACACCTCCGAATTCGATTGACATCTATTCTTTTGGCGTGGTATCATTACTCCGAAATAAATTGTATTGCGGAGAAAAAGCCATGCAAGAACCGAATCAGGGATTTACCCATATTTCCAACATCTTTAGCGTTGCTTACGCTAACAATACGCCATCCAGCAAACAAGATAGTGCCGCTACATACAATAACAGTGGAATCATTCACGCCGAAAAGGGAAAATATGGTTTTGCTATTGAGGACTTTAACAAAGCGATAGAACTTGATGCAAACCATGTCGAAGCCTATTGCAACCGCGGTACTGCATACTACCTACAAAATGAGTTTGAAATCGCCATAGAAAATTATAATAAGGCGGCTGCCCTGAATCCACGTCATGCTGGCACATATAACAATCGGGGTGCTGCCTACGCCAATAATGGTGAACATGCGAAAGCGATCAAGGATTTCACAACAGCAATTAAACTAAATCCACAAGATGCTGGGCTCTACAACAATCGCGGACTTGTTTATGGAAATATATTTGATTTTGATCGGGCAATCAAGAATTACAACAAGGCGATAGAACTAAATCCAAATTTTGCAGATGCTTATATCAATCGCGGTGTGGCTAAACATCACAAAGGTAAATATAGGACAGCAATCGAAGACTATAGCAGAGCCATAGAACTGTACCCGGATCATGTCTTAGTCTACAACAATCGTGGACTTTCTCACGACCTAAACGGTGATCTTGGCCGAGCCATCAAAGATTATAATGAAGCAATAAGACGAAAAGTAGATTATGCAGAAGCCTATTACAATCGCGGTGCTGCCTATGGTAAGAAAGGCGAAGTTGACCTCGCTATTAGAGACTCCAACAAAGCTATAGAACTTGATCCTAATCATGCAGGTGCCTATGGTAATCTTGGCTCTGCTTATGCTAACAAAGAGGAATATGATCGAGCAATCACTGCCTATACCAAAGCAATAGACCTGAATCCAGCAGGTGTTGCTGCTTATACCAATCGCGGTAGAGTCTATTTTATAAAAGGTAAAGTTAACCGTGCTATTGAGGATTATACAAGGGCTGTAGAACTGGACTCAGAAGATAGTATAGCCTATTATAATCGCGGGGAATCATGGTTACGTCTTAAAGAATGGGATAAAGCCAAAGTTGATCTAATGACTGCAAAACGTATGGGTATGGATGTCATTGCTGCGTTTCATAACTCATACAAAAACGTTGAGACTTATGAGCGGCGACACCGTGTTAAATTACCGAAAGACATCACACTTTTACTAACACAACGTCGGCGGACCCGTTACCCCAAGACACAAAAGGTATTGGATGTCGGGGGCACCCCTATTGAATCACCGAATGTCGTGAATTTACGCGAGCAGCTTCGCAATGTGAGTCGGATAACATTAGGCACGTATGTCAAAACGAAACCTGCTTTCGGTCTCAATACATCACCGACTGAAGCGTTCATTGTAGACAAAGCGACACGCGACAGACTCATTGTGGAACACCCTTCATCCATTGATATTTTGAAGCCGTTTTTGCATGGAGAGGATATAAGACGTTGGCATGTTGACACACCGCAGCAGTGGTTAATTTTTGCACATCGTGGAATAGCAATCAACGATTACCCTGCCATCTTGGAATATCTGGAAAAACATAGAAAGCCGCTGAGTAAAAGAAAAGGCAAACAGAAATGGTATGAACTTCAAGCATCTCTTAAGGATACAGAACGTTTTTCGCAACCCAAACTGGTCTGCCCAGATACCTATGATCATCAGACTTTCGCTGTTGATACTGCCGGTTATTATTACGGCAAAACCGCCTACCTTATCCCTACTGAGGAGACATGGCTCTGTGGTCTCCTTAATTCTCGGACTGTAGAGTGGTTTTATTCGCAGGTGTCGAACCAATTGACGATTGATCCGCTTCGGGCGCGGAGTGGGTATCTCCAACAGATTCCGATTCCTGACATCACGCCGGTCCACAAAGCACTCATCGCTAAAATCGTTGATTATCTGATCTATCTACAGCAGCAACCGGAGATAAACAGCAAGGATTTGAAGTATGCCCGCGACCGCATAATGCTCGGATACTTTGAGCGCGTTATTGATGGATTGGTTTATGAGGCTTACCTACCTGCGGAACTTCATAAGAGCAATAAAGTTTTCTTGAAACCGTTATTGGACGAAGGGTTGCCATCGATTGAGGAGATTCAGAGTGATAAAATGTCCGCTTTCCGGGACATCTTTGAACTGTTATATGACAGGATGCATCTTGTCCGACGCCACCTTTATTATTTGGATAGTATAAAACCTGTCCGCATCATTCAGGGAAAACTGTGAAAATAACCAATATTGAGATCAAAAACTTTAGAGCTTTTCCGCAAATCTATCATATCAATCTTCATAATGCAGGGAAAAACTTACTTGTTTATGGAGAAAATGGGAGCGGAAAATCGTCACTATATCTCGCCCTAAAGTATTTTCTTGAATCCAGTGTGCCCGAAAATAGCGAGGATAACAGAAACCGAGCGTTTGAAACCCATCAGAACATCTTTACCGAGGATCCTGGTCATATCAAACTTCGTTTTCTTTCAGAGTCTCAACAAGAGAAAAATACCTACGAGTGGTCAAGAGATGTTAAAGAAATAACTGACGAACTGATTAGTGAAACGTCAAAAGCGAAGGGTTTTCTGGACTACAAGTCGCTGTTGGAAACACACTACCTCCATCGTGAAAACGACACAGTAAATCTGTTTGATTTATTGGTTAAGACATTGTTAGCAAATACCATCAACCCCGTGACGGAAAGAACCCTTGCCGAGGATTGGAATATTATTCAGCCGCCATTTCCCCGCAGAGGCGCGAAAACCCAAATAGCAGCTCTTGAGGGACGGATAAACTTTTTTAACGATGAACTAACAAACAGATTAGCAGAGCTGCGTCCAAAGGCATCCGAAATTCTCAACAAGTTTGGATATAAGGTCGAACTTGACTTAGATTTTCAGAGAGTCGCATACAACCAAGATGAGAAAACACTTGACAACCAAGAGATTCTCTTAAAAGTTGAATTTTTTGATACAGATATATCTGCACATCATCGCTTCCTGAACGAGGCAAAGTTGTCAGCAATTGCTATTGCTATCTATCTTTCGTCAATCTTATGCTTGCCAGAACCAAAAGAGGGCATGAAAATTCTTGCCCTTGACGATGTTCTGATAGGTTTGGACATGTCAAACCGTCTACCGGTACTCGACATTCTGAACGACTACTTTCCAGACCACCAGATCTTTTTGACGACTTACGATAAGGCGTGGTATGAAATCGCCAAACAACGCCCCTCCCGTAGTGGAAAATGGAAAGCCGTTGAATTCTATTTCTCCCAAACCGATGCATACGAAATTCCGGTCTATGCAGAAGATAAGGCATACCTTGAAAAAGCGAAGGAATATCTTGATGCCAATGATTACAAAGCCTGTGCAATCTATGTTCGCACGGCGTTTGAAGCTGTAATCAAGCAATATTGTGAGAAAAAGGATCTTGCTATCAAGTACCGCGAAAATCCGAGAGATTTGAGAAGTGAGGACTTCTGGATACCCATAAAAATGGAAAAGGACGAAGATGGACTTCTCCTTTTAGATTTAAGGGTCGTTGACAAAATTGAATGGGCGCGAAAATTTATTCTAAACGAACTCAGTCACGCTACTTTTGCGAATATTTACAGAAAAGAACTTGAGGATGCTATTGAAGCAGTAGAACAGCTGGAGAACGCCTTAGCAGCGGTCTAAACCGTTCTGCCCCCGGGAGGCGAGGTTTCCTAACCTCGCTGATGCAAAGTGTAAAAGTAATTATGGATTTTACTATAAAACCGCATCCCGATATAGTAGGGAGAATATGAAAAAGGAAATTAAATCCGCGCTAACACGCGGCACTGCTTGTTTACTGACACAACACTCCAAAGACGGAAACTTTGAGGGACAACTCTCCTCAAGCACATTTCCGACCTGCGCGTATGCTTGGATTGAGCTCATCCAAGGCAAAACCCCAGATCCGGCGCTCATTGAATGGTTCATCGCAAACCAGAACGAAGATGGCGGATGGGGATTAGATACCGCAAATGTCTCAAATGCAGAAGCCACCCGATTTGTTCAATTAATACTGGAACAAACCCATCAGCGTTCACCCGATACCGACCTCCAAAAACTGCTGACATCTGTCCCGAAATTTCCACCGCACCTCGCTTTAATCAAATTGGCGTATGCCGCTTTTAATCGATTCGATTGGAACGAGCTGACCCTCTCGGAAAATGCCCTCCCTCTCATGAAACTCGCACGGCAACTCACGAAGATTCCGCTGCTTGGCAGTCGGTTGAAACCGCCGAGACACCGAGTGCCGCCTGTCGCGCTTTTCAACACACCACTGTTCGATGCCCTCTTCATTGCTGAACGGCATACACTCGTGCCGGTCTTCATTATGATTGAACTAAACACAGCAAGACGTCCTGAAATGATAGCCTCCCTCACGGAATGGTTAAAAACGCATGTCCTCAGCGATGGGAGTTGGTTTCGAGTGAACTACATTACTGCCCTCTCTGTTTTGGCACTGATGGAGCTCCAAGAAAAATGGGAAGCTGATGAAGAGACCGCAGCGTTTATCGAACGCGGGATCGGTTGGCTCCAAACCACGCGGAATCCTGATGGCGGATGCCGAGAGGCATTGAACCTGAATGTATGGGACACAGCGTTGAGCATCATCACCCTCACAGATGTATACGCGACACACAATGGATTGGGATTACAAACCCCGGTTACAGATGAACTGACAGATAAAGTGAAACGCGCCGCGCAGTGGCTCGTCACCCATCAAAATGAAGACGGCGGGTGGGCGTTCTCAGGATTAGGCGACAGCACACTGCCAAGCGACGCTGATGATACCGCACTCGGCACCCTGGCACTGATTCGCTCACTTCTCGTGGATGCCCCTATCAATCGTGAGGCTTTAGAGGGAGCAGTTCAGCGTGGCATCGCATGGTTAAAGACACAGCAAAGCCGCGATGGGAGTTGGAGTACATATCAACCCGGACAAGGCGATGTGGGGTGCGTGAGTATCACAGCACATGCCATTGAGGCACTGCTCGCGGTTGATCAGAGCGATATTCCCGATATACCCGATGGTCAGAGTGCGATGAACGCTGGAATCCACTATCTTCGGAAACAAATTCATCGAGATGGGTATTGGCGAGACCTCTGGTTAGCAAAAGATACGTATGGCACCGCCTGCGCTATCATAGCACTCGTCAAGGCTGGATTGAAAAATGTCCCTGAAGTCCAGCGGGGTATTGAATGGCTCGAACGCACCCAGAATGCGGATGGCGGATGGGGAGAAGATATGTTCGGGAATCCCACTGAAAGCACAGTGGAACAGACAGCTTGGAGCACGTATGCCCTCCTGCTCGCGAATTCCGAAAACTCCGCTGCTGAGCGAGGGACAGCGTTTCTGCTCAAACACCAGCGAGAAGACGGTTCATGGCCCGAACAGTGCGTGGGCATCTATTGGGAGATCATCGGCGGTTATGCGGATCCGATTTATGCGTCCGTCTTTCCGATACTTGCGCTCAATCAACTTTTCTAACTATGGGAATCTGGGCATTGTTTCCTGTGCAAGCCGCGTGTGGGCTTGCAGGATAATGTTCCACAATGGTGTTTGGTTAATTCCAGCGCGACTGGGGATTTGAACAGTTTTTAAGAGTTTTCTTCACTACTATAAACTTCGGTCAGGTTCGGACATGGCGAAATCGCGAAAAATATCGGTCATTATACCGATTCTGAACGAAGCAAAGATTCTGGGCAAAACACTCTCCCAACTTCAGCCTGAATTGGGACCTCATGAGCTAATCATCGTAGATGGTGGAAGCAGCGATAGTTCTGTCTGTATTGCGAAGGGATACGGAGAGGTGCTAACATCGGCGCGTGGAAGGGCAAAGCAGCTGAACGCAGGTGCAGCGGCAGCAACAGGCGATATCCTGCTTTTCCTGCATGCGGATGTCTGGCTCGAAACCGGTGCATTGGTGGCAGTCGAAGCCGCACTGTCGGCAGGTTACATCGGGGGTGGATTCCGTCAGAAGATCGATGGCAAATGTATCCTCTATCGTCTGATTGAAATAGCAGGGAACATCCGAGGCAAATACCTAAAGGTATTTTATGGGGATAGCGGCATTTTTTTAGCACGCGCCACCTTTGAGAAAATCGGTGGTTTTCCAGATGTCCCGGTTCTGGAAGAGATGGAATTTTCAAAAGGATTGCGAAAACTCGGTAAAACGACGCTCATTGTTCCACACATCCATTTATCCGCCAGACGCTGGGAAGCGCGGGGTATCATCCGAACGACATTAAACAACTGGTTGATAACGCTCCTATATTTCCTGAAAGTCTCACCAGAGCGGCTTGCCAAACTTTATAGCCATATCCGGTAGCAGCAACCATAGACAGGCACGCAATAGCTTGTCGCCGATTCAGGCAAGCGGCACACGTGATTAAGCAATAGGGACTTTGGAAATTCCATTTTGGTTTTGAACCCTGGAGGAATTTACTATGAAACGCACACACATTCTTTGTATTCTCTGTCTGATACTGTTCGGCACGAGCGTTTATCCGATTTTGGCACAAGCACCTACAACCCCTAAAATAGCGTTCATGACAGCACGCAATAAGAATAGGGATATCTATCTGATAAACCCCGACGGTAGTGGGATGGAGAGAATCACTCATCATCCCGCAATGGATGTCGGTCCCAGATGGTCGCCGACGGGGGAGCAGATTCTTTTTAAATCCGATCGCGATCGGTCTCGATTGAGTTGGGATTTGTATCTAATGGACGCTGATGGCTTTAATGTGCGACGAATTTTTGCCAAATCGAGGGATAGGAGATCCGCAGAATGGTCCCCTGATGGAAAACAGATTGCTTACACGCGCTGGGAGCAAGGGATAAATTATATCTATATTGCGCCAATAAATGGGAAAAAAGAGGAACGCGTGGTAATAGGGAGTCAACCGTCGTGGTCGCCGGATGGCACAGAGATAGCCTTTATTGAGGGTGGGCCGCGAGATCCAAAGCGTGTTAGTATCCTCAATGTGAAAACGGGGAAACATAAATTTTTCTTTCCGCCCAAGGCACCTGACTGGGTCCGGCATGTAGCATGGTCTCCAACGGGAGACAAATTTGCGTTTTCCTGGAACAAAGTCCCTGGAAATCATAATACAGAAACCATTTACATTGTCAATCGTGACGGCACGGGGGTTCGACAGGTCATTAACAAAGATGTCGGTCGCGCTGTGGAACCGAGTTGGTCTCCGGATGCCAACACGCTTCTTTATCATGCTTTTGATAAGAACGATGACCTGCAAATGTTCAAAGTCTCTTTGGTGGACGGAGTGCCCGTCCAACTCACCCCTCCAGGATTCTGGCATTATGTCGGAGATTGGTTTGATCCAGCGTTTGCCTTGCCTGTTTCACCGCAACCGCATTTATTAACAACGACGTGGAGCAAAATGAAAGCTACGTCCCCTAAATAGCATGCTTCTGTTAAATAGATGAGCGAGGTTTTCAACTGTCCCAGTCATCTGTCCATAGTATGTGGTATTTTCCAATCGCATCTGCCTATAGTGTATCGGTCATTCTAATATCTACAATAGTAATACTACTGCTGCTTCATCTTTCCCCACACAGTCGTTGATGTAGCGTTTGTCGGTTCAACAGGCAATCCTGGACTATTGATCCAATCTGCCAGGTAGTTCTCCCCGCTGCGAGTGAGTTGTCGAGGTTTTCCACGTTCCGAATCAACCTTAAAGAGTTGTCTTCGATTGTCAACGCGCTTTTCATAGAGAATCTCACTGCCGTCTGAAGACCAAGTTGGATGGTTAACAATCGGTTCTTTGACAAGGTGTTTTACCCCAGCTCCATCTCGATCCGCAACGTAAAGCGTCAGTTTATCATCTACTCTCAGCGGACCCACGTGATTTTTCGGCCATTTAAGGGCGGCAAAAGCGAGTTTGTCTCCAGTAGGGGACCAGGTTGGCTGCCACATCACGAATCTTCTCCCTTCAAGAAACACTCTTATGCTGTCGGTATTCAGGTTAATCAGTCGAATCTTTCCACCGCCTTTCCAATCATAAGCTATTTCTGAACCGTCTGGTGACCACGCCGGATTTGCGCGCCCCCAATCTATCCATGCCAAGTGCTTCTCGGAGTGTCCTGTTATTGATGCAACCATTATAGCATTCTCTTCAGGGACTGCATAAGCAATCATTTTTCCATCGGGAGACCATGTTGGTTGTTCTCTGTGTCCGGATCTCTGAAAGACACGCTGGACATTATCTCCGTCTGCATCCATTAAGTAGAGATCACGCACTCCATCACGATTTGAGACAAATAGTATCTGTTCTCCATCCGGCGACCAGGTAGGATCGAGATCAGCAGCACGGTTCCGAGTTAAATTAATCTCTCTGGTCCCATTGGAATTCATGACGTAGATTTCCTGATTCCCATCGCGGGTTGATGTAAAAACAATTGGGGCAGTGGTAGCAGCATTTGCAAAGATTGGACAAAGATGCTGACACAACAGGACTAAGATGATAGCGGAGAAAAGTGTTGAGGCAAAGTATTTCATCAGAAGTACCTCCGAAGCAGTTATCGTTCGTAGCGAGATAGGAGCGATCCTAATAAAGAAATTGGCAAACGGAGAAGAAGAAAATGCCTCTGCACCGTTCGGACGGTAGAGAGGCATTTTCTTGTAGAAGGGGTCAAGAAGTAAGAACTATCTCGACGATAAAGCATGCGAAATTAGCGAACCTGTTTGATTGAACCCCAAGTTGTCGCTAACTTGTTTTTGGCTTCAACGTTGAAGGCCGCGTTTTCTGAAAGCCAGTTATTGATGAATTCAGCGACGCCGATACCGCGGATATCGGGTTTGTCGGGCCATTCGGGTTTGGCGGCCTGCCACATGGCGGCAATCATACCGGTGCCATCTTTACCCGGTGACTTGCTGATAGCGACAGCCGGATCGGCGTTATTTTTGTCAGCCTCACCAAAGATGACGAGATCCCAATCTGAGCCTTTAAATTGCTCTACGTGCCAAGGCCGATCAGAGTTGAAGGGTTTCATCGATGGAATGTATTCTTTGCCGAGATCCG
The DNA here is from genome assembly GCA_009839745.1 of Candidatus Poribacteria bacterium. Lineage (NCBI taxonomy): Bacteria > Candidatus Poribacteria > Candidatus Poribacteria bacterium. The sequence goes on along the minus strand of VXPE01000084.1, from coordinate 1,674 downwards.
TTGGTTTCATACCACCCACTCGCGCCCCGAAAGTAAGTCCATTAATGTCAAATACATTCGCTGCGCCTGTAGGACCGTTATTTGGGCTGCGGACACCGCCTTCGTAACTCATATAGAAGATCCAGTCGGCGACATTAATGACAATGTTGCCTTCTTCAATGAAGTTCTCTACATTGGAGCCGTCGGCATCTTTGTTTGGGAACTCATACAGTCCGCTCGGACACGTTCCACACGCAAGGATGATAACATCCTGTTGTCCGTTACCGGTATGTTCAACAGTCCACTTCGCAAGGGGTGAATCATCACCCACTTCATCACCATCTCCGAAATCCTCAATATTATCAAAGAGGGATTTGATCCCTGGGTCGTCTGTAATGACTTTAACGTTTTCTCGAACGGCTTTATCGGAAATCCAACCCGGGTTGGTGGGTCCTGAATAGAAGGCCAAATTGTTGGCTGAAGCTACAGCCACAAAACTAAAGAGCGCCAATAGGGTTATACCCAAATAGACTTTTTTCATGATGTACAATACCTCCTTTTAGGTTTACATCAGTATGTGAGTTGTTTCTGGAATGGCACGTTAAGGTGCCATTCCAGTTATTGTTAGACACGTTGTCAGAGAGACAATTAGCGATCAGATTTGATTTTACCCCAGACCGTCGCTATTTTGTCTTGGGGTTCTACTGGGGTGGCGATACTTCCGTTTTCCATCAGCCAATTGGCGATAAATTCAATAACGCCACTTGCCCGTGGGTCATCACCCTCCCACTCGGGTTGCGCTTTTTGCCACATAGCAGCGATGATGCCGCCATAGGTTGTATTAACAGCAACCGCTGGGTCGGCTGAATTGGCATCGTTGTTTGAAACAGCAAAGGCGGTCACTTCCCAATCAGTGCCATCGAACTGTTCAAGGTGCCATGGACGGTCAGATTGAAACTCAACGAGTGACGGAAGGTATTTTTCGCCCATATCGGTGGGGACTGCGGGGCCACCCCTGTTTCCGAAACTCAGTCCAGGGATGTCAAAGACGTTTGCGGCACCATCCGCACCGTTATTCGCGCTACGGGTCCCGCCTTCATAACTCATGTACAAAATCCAGTCCGCAACGTTGATAAAGACGTTCCCATCTTCGATGAATTTTTCGATATTGGAGTCGTCTGGGTCAACGTTAGGGAATTGATAGATCGCACTCGGGGCGGTGCCGGACGCAGCAATAAAGACATCCTGCTGTCCGTTACCGGTGTGGGCTTGCATCCACTTGCCCAAGGGTGAATCGGAGCCGACCTCGTCACCATCTCCGTAGTTTTCAATGCTTTCAAAAATGGCTTTCATCTGATCGTCATTCATAATCGCCTCAGCATTCGCGATGGCAGCGTCTTGCGAAATCCAGCCCGGATTCGTCGGGCCTGAATAGATTGCCAAATCTGCCGCTGGAACACTTGTCAAAGCAAAGACGAAAAACGATAAACTGAGAATCGAAATTTGAAAAAATTGTTTCACGTTTACTTACCCCCTTTTTGGGTTAATTAAAACAGCACTGTTTGCTGTTAACAGAATTTGCGGTATATTTCCTGAAACTACGATGAACATATTTGTTTGCAACACCTTCTATCTATACTAAACTAAAGTTTGGACAATATTATGATATTCAAGCTGCCTTGTCGAAAGGCAGTG
>VXPE01000083.1 GCA_009839745.1 Candidatus Poribacteria bacterium | reverse complement strand
CAAAAGGGTTCTCTTTATTCAAAAAATTGGGAAATTAATTATCAAACTCACGTTATTCTACTAATTCAGGTTGCCTATGAAGTTCACCATCAATTCTATCAAAGAGGCAGAATCCTACCAAATCTGGCTTTGCCTCACGCAGACCATAAAAATGCTCACGTGCTTTCTCTGGTTGGTTACCAACATAATGAATATATGGAGCCTCCAATTCCTTTTTCGCCGGGTGATTAAGCTTCTCGGCAAATGCCTGTAAAATTGCGAGATCCGTCGAACCTTCAAGGTAGAGAACCCAACCCCTCTGCTGTGCTTGATAATACTGCTCAAAACCAATCGTCCGCAGTGATTTTAATAACTGGCTACCGCGATCGTCAATCCGATGTGGGGCACCAAGAAAGGCAATCACTACGTCGCGATCCGCCGCTTCGTTGAGGATGACTTCAGAATGACTGGCAGCAACGATCTGACTATTATTTTCAATCGCTGACTCTGTAAGGATCTGATAAATCTGACGCTGCCGAAGGATTTCAAGATGTGCATCTGGTTCGTCAAGAAGCAGGACAGAACCCGGATGTGCAGCAATATAAGCAAGTAGTAGTAGCGTTTGTTGCAAGCCCTGCCCCGATGAAGAGAGGTCAAGAGAAATACCAGACTCATCTTGATAGTTCATCGCAATCTCCCCACGCTCCTGAATATAATTGGGTTCATCAAGGTGGACACCGAACAAGGAATGGATTTGCACACAGAGCTTCTCCCATTTTTGGGCATCCTCTGACACCTGATAGCAGAGATTCCGCAACACCTCTGCTGTCCGCCCCTCTCCGATCCGGACATTGATTGCCCCTTCATCAAGTCGTGTCTCATTAGACGCGAGCCCAGACATCGGCGGGAGAAAGGCAACAGCAATCTCTTCCGCTTGGTCAGGAACAGGCATTCGCTCAGTATCTTTTTCATCTGTTTCTGGTACTCTCAAAGGACGACAGTAAAAGGATTCCTGATTGGCATAATCGAATTCAAAACCGCACTGCCAGTTTTTGCCATCCGTAACACCTTCCACAATAATATCTATACGGATATTTTGGGTCCGTTGTCTCCCTTCAACTCTTTCTACATCACGCACTTGCAAATCTCGCCAGAGCAATCGCGCGCTTGGTACTGGAACGGAGATGAGATCGCGCCGGTTTATAGCAACACCCGGACGCTTTTCTGGGTTTGCTCTCCCTTTGCGGTTCTCGTTCCAACGCCTGAGTGCTATCTCCCACAGAGCAAGTGCTTGTAGCGCTGTAGTTTTACCGGAATTGTTTGGTCCAATGAAAACGACAGGATTCCCCAATTCGATTTCAACTTTGCCAAAGTTTTTGAAATTACGGCAAATCAATTTTGTTAGCATTGTTTCTCCAAGGGCATACTAAACTATTTGAATTGCTATCATCAAACAGGAACAGTTTCGCCTTCTGAACGGAGTCCTGCTTCGTAGACTTTCATTACTTCCAAGGCAAACTCAAGCGATCCTTGCGCTGCGGGTTTGCCCTCCAGAATGCAGTCACAGAAATATCGCATCTCTTGATAGAAACCTTGTATGAAAAGCCCTTTGTTTTCAAGGGTGCCGAGACTGTTTTGGGGTTCCCAGACGATAGCACCGCTGTCAAAGCCTTCAGGGACATAACTGGTGCTACCGCTATAATTGAAGGCTATGCCGCGCTGGAGTACGACACGCGTGCTGTTCCGAATTTCGGCGTGGCATCCATCACCAAAAAACTGATAAAGTTCAGAAGGTTGTCCGTGCCTCGCGCCATCCGCGAGATGGAAATTCCCGAGTGCCCCGCTCTCGTATTCTAAGATACACGCACCACCGCCCCGTTGTCCTCGACGGACTGTCACTGCTGAAACTTTTCCTCCGACGGCTACAAACAGCGACAATGGATGGCACCCGTTTTGGAGCCAATTCGTATGCTCCCTCTCACGTAACACCCGCTTTCCATCTTCCGCAATTGTCATCGGATAGGCTCCGAGAATGCTTCGCAAGGGACCGTACTCATCAGTCGCGAAAATTTCGATAATCTTCTGTGTAGCGGGCATGAATGCTTTTTTGAAGCCGACAACGACGACGCGATCCTTCCGGTGTCGGATCATCTCTGAGACTTCGGCAGCAAACATTCCGGGTGGCTTTTCCATCCAGACGTGCATCCCAGCGTCTAACGCTTCGCAGGTCAATTCGGGGTGAAGACGCGGCGGTGCGCAGAGGAAGATCGCGTCCAGTTCTTCGTTGCGGAACATCTCTGCCATACTCGGATAGCACGCCTGAACGCCGTATTGTTCAGCGGTGATGCGAGCGCGGTCGATATCAAGGTCACATAATGCCTTGAGCCGGATTGGGAGAAACGTCAGTGTCGGTAAAATATTACGATAGCCGTGTGAACCGACACCGACAACAGCAACGTTCAGTCTTTTTTCAAATTCTCTCTGATAACTCATTTTTTTAATTTACCTTGCGGATTTTTATAGTAAAGTTTAGAATTAAAAAGACATTTTAACGCTCCGACATGCCTGCC
>VXPE01000082.1 GCA_009839745.1 Candidatus Poribacteria bacterium | reverse complement strand
GCAGTAACATAACACATATAAAAATATTACCGAATTAAATTATGAAACTTCATCATATAATAATACCACAAAATGTAGCACCTGTCAAGAGCGTTTCAGTATGGTGTCAATAGGTTTACTGGAACAACTGCCAACTTCTACCGGGTAGATCGGCGCGAAAAACCTCTACGTTTCCCCTGTCTGCCATCGTGACGTAACAGGTGCGTCCATCTGGACCCCCGAAAGCGATATTGGAGCATAACTTACCCGTTAACTCGACTTCCAACAGCACCTCACCTGCCGGAGAAAGTTTCGCCACTGTGCCTTTGCCGTGCCGGGTGATATAGAGATTGCCTTCAATATCGCACCGCATGCCGTCCATGTTGAAATCCGGGAACTGAATCAGGAGATGTTTATTGCTAACCTCTCCTTCCGGGGATAGGTCATACGCCCAGACGTTCCGTTGCGCGGATTCATTGACGTAAAGCACTTTTTCGTCGGGACTGACTTCAATGCCGTTTGTTGTGCCCATATCGGCTTCCAGTAAGGTCACGGTTCCATCCGTATCGACCCGCCAGATTTGTCCGGTTGACGCGCCCCAATTTGGGTCACTCGCATAGAGGATATCGTTCGCGCCTATGGCGAGATCGTTCGGCTGATTCATTGTCGGTTCGTGGGCATGCACGGTGATGTCCCGTGTGTCCATATCCACTTTCAGGACGTTGTGATTTGTATAATCGGCGATGAACATGAAGCCTTCACTGTTGAAACGGATGCCGTTGCCGATACTTCCCGTTGGGAGTTCAACAAAAATGCTGGCTGTGCCGTCGGGTGTCACCTTGCCGATGGTATGCTGCCGCTCGTAGTTAACAGCGTATAGGTTTCCCTCTGCATCACAGCCGGGTCCCTCGATTCCCGATGTAAATCCGTTAACGGGTGTAAATTCTTGACTGACAAACAGTTCTTCGTTCATTTTTTGATTCCTTGAATTCAATTTGCGGTGCAAAGCACAAATACACCGGTATAGGCATGCGCGAAGTTGCGTCCACCGATGGGTGCGAACTCCGAATTCCCGAAAAATCCGATAACGGGGAGTCCTGGAAACTTCTCTTGGATCACGCTGATGTCGTGATTTGCTACGCCATATAACCCCTTGCCCCGACCTAAGCAGTTGAAATAAAGCCCGAATGCGGGTGGATGTTGCCGTGTTTTTTCCGCTAACCGCGTGAGAATCACTTGTATTTCTTCTGCAGCGGCGTTTGGATTTCGCAGATGAAACTGCACCAATTGTCCTTCCGTTACCTCCTCGGATACAGCGAGTGCATCGTGCTCCTCGTTAATACCGACAAGATTACGAATCAGAAAATCTCCGCGGATCGGATTCCTGTTTTCAGGGTCCATGGCGATGCCGACAAAAACCGTGCCACCTGAACGACGAATGTCCTCTTGCGTTAGCAGTTGTAAGGTTCCCTTAAAGTTTTCCAATGCCGGTTCATCGTCCAACTCAAAGATAACGCGTCCCTCTGCTCTTGTAACCTCACGAGGTCTACCGACGGGTTGACAGCCTTGGGCGACGCCGATTTCCGTGTTGAAATCACCCGTTAAGAGGATACCCGTCAGTCCTCCTTCCGTTGCCTCTTCGCCTCTCCAATGATACATCTGCGCGCCTGTTGCGTCGCCAGAGACAGCCGCACCCACGAGGGGCAATTCTGTTCCGTCGTCACCGATGTGTTTCACGAGTTCTGCTGGGTTCACCGTCCGAACATCCGGGAAAATCACGAGAAGGGAGTCATCGTCGCGTCCAGATTGAATGTCTTTTTGTATCTGTTCGCCGACTTCAGCTGCTGTGCCTCGTGCGCTAAAGGAGACTGCCGAGAGTTGATCGCTACGGATAACCATTACGGCGAGAGTCGGTTCTTCTTCAAACTCCCCGGCTGAAGTCAGTACGCTCATCCCGCTACATCCGATGAGTTCATCACAATTGGCGTTAGAGTGAACCGCTTGATACAGGTGCTCATATTCCGTTTGATAGTTAAGGGTTGCAAATACGATTGCAAGATCGGCTTTAGCGATGCCTGCGTTTCCCATTGCCATCAGAGTCGCGCGCTCCGCGGCTTCCGAAGTTGAGAGGCTTTGCGAATGTCCCACACCTACATGAATCATATTTCCCACCTACCTTTTTGCTGTAAATTATACAGTATCCACGAGAAAAGGTCAATAATTACCTTAAAAAGGCAACTGATTTTTCGTTGACACTCCGTGTTGGACATGCTATTATATTTTTAATTTCATGGAGGGTGTTTTGAAAGGAGCGGGTCCTTTTTGGCAAGCCGTCAGAGACTTTTGGCGGACAGGGAAAGCGGGAGTTGTCCTGTTTCTGATTTCTCTCTTTGTTGTCGTTTATAGCTATATCGCTTTAGATTATGAATTGGCGAGGGGTTGGAAGGGACACGAATCTGTCCAAAATGTTCTGAAAGATATTTAGAACTTTATACCGGTTGGTGTCGCATACATTGGAATGATAGTGGGAGGCATAGATTTACTCATGTTATTGTCAGATTGGTATTTAGCGAGACAAGAAAAGCGAATTCAGGTGGCTAAAGCTGAGGGGAAAGCTGAAGGGAAAGCTGAGGTGTATCAAGAGATCGTGGCATGGCAGGCTCGGCGAACGGGGGCGGAGGCGCGAGGCGAGACTTTCACTGAACCTCCGCCTGGGGTGCCACAAAATGGGACTGAATAGTGATTCTAACGTCAGAGCATCACCCGTTTCTATAGGGGGTTCTCTTTGGTTTGAGAAGCATCGGGAGGTGTCGTCCCTCCTATAGAGAAACCGAATTATGCTACGATACCGTAGTGTGTCAAGAGAAGTGTAAATTGGAGGAATAGGGATTTGTCAGCCGAACTCCTTAAGGGTAGTCAACTTGCGAAACGCGTCCGGAGCCAGATCCGGCGAAAACTAAAAAAACTCACATTCACACCAGGTCTCGCTGTTGTTCAGGTAGGTGATGATCCTGCATCAACGCTCTATATCAAACACAAACAACGTGACTGTGAAAAGGTGCATTTTCACTCCGAAGTCCATCGCTTACCCGCAGACATTAACCAAGACACCCTGATTGCGCACGTTGAAGCCCTCAATGCGCGAACGGATATTCATGGGATATTGGTGCAAATGCCACTCCCAGCGGGTATAGATAAAGAAGCCGTCATTGATAAGATTTCCCCCCAGAAAGATGCAGACGGGTTGAATCCGATCAATTTAGGAAATCTCCTCATTAACAGAGAAGGGGTAACGCCTTGTACCCCGACAGGAATTATCCGCCTGATTGAACGAACGGGTGAGCAGATTGAAGGTAAACACGCCGTCTGTATCGGTAGGAGTCCACTGGTCGGGAAATCCGTTGGATTGATGCTGTTGAATCGAAATGCTACCGTTACGTATTGTCATTCTCGAACGACAGACGTGACAGCGGAGGTGCAGAAAGCGGACATTATCGTCGCCGCAGTGGGTAGACCGGCGTTTGTAACCGCAGACATGGTGAAACCTGGGGCTATCGTCATTGATGTCGGGATTAATCATGTCAATGGATGTGCCGTTGGGGATGTTAAATTTGAGGAAGTTAAAGAGGTGGCAGGATTTATAACCCCGGTCCCCGGCGGTGTGGGTCCTATGACACGCGCAATGTTATTAGAAAATACTTTGAAATTAGCGATTGGAGGCTAAGTAATGGCGTTTCCAGGATTTGAATTAAAAGATAAGGTCATGTTAATCACTGGCTCCGGCAAGGGCATCGGCAGAGGGATTGCACTCGCCGCTGCACAGATGGGGGCAAAAATCATCTTGAATAGCCGCACCCCGACTGATCTTGAGGAGGTTGCGGGTGAGATCCGGGCAAACGGAGGTGAAGCGGAGTCGGTTGTGTTTGACGTCAGCGATATGGCACAAGTGGCGGCAGGGGCACAAGCCGCACTCGATGTCTGGGGTCGAGTCGATGTGCTCGTTAATAACGCTGGCACGAACCGTCCGAAACCTGCACTCGAGTTAACCGAAGAGGATTGGGACGCGATCTATGATCTGAATCTCAAAGGACTGTTCTTCCTAACGCAGACGCTCGTGAAACCGATGATAGAACGAGAGAGCGGAAAAATTATTAATATCTCCTCGACGATGGGCTTGGTAGGCGGCCCGTTGCGGACTGCCTATTCAGGAAGCAAAGGCGGGGTCGTGCTGCTAACGAAGGGACTCGCCGTTGAATGGGCACCGCATAATGTCACGGTGAATGCTGTGGCACCAGCGTTTACGCGGACTCCGCTTGCAGATGTCCTTTTACAACGCAAGGAATTTTATGAGGACGTTGTCCGCCGTATCCCGATGGGGCGTGTCGGCGAGGTGGACGAGGTTGTCGGTGCTGTGCTGTTCTTAGCATCAGAGGCGGCGAACTGGGTGACTGGACAAACGATTGCTGTTGATGGCGGTTGGGTGGCTTGGTAGAGGGAACTCTACTCTGGAGGAATGTAAATGAAAAAGTTTTTTGTGCTGGCAAGCGTCGCTATTGTGGTGCTTTGCCAACTGAGCTGCTCTCCCGATGAAGAGCAGGCACAACTTGAAAATCCGGTGGCAGGCGACCTAATAACTGGGTTCAGTGCCGCACCGCTCTTAGGCGACATCGTCTTAGAAAACATGTATGAAGACGAGGCACGAAAACTGACGGATAAAACGCCTGTCCAAATCGTTACAGTGCTTGAGGGCACAAGCAGAGTCGTGATTAATGCTCGGTTCCGTGGGGTTCGGGATTTCGGTTTCGGGTTTCCGCTCTATGAGTGCGAACTGATGGACGAATCGGTTGAGGCAATGGGCGGCATTGCGCAAGGGATGTCCGGGAGCCCTGTGGGGCCTCCGGGGCGTATCATCGGTGCAGTTGCCTATACTAACACCTTCTCAACAGCCCCCACTCGGTTCTGGGTGACATCCATTGATGCGATGGAAGCAGCAATCGATCACCAAACCTTCGGTGAGATACTTGCGCAAGCGGATGCCCCTGCGGCTCCCGCTGCTGGGATTCATGCGACTTACACGCCCGTTAAAACACCCGTAATGATTACTGGCATACAACCGCACAGAATTCAAGAACTCTCTGCGTATCTATCTAACTCACGATACAATTTCGTTGAACTTTTTGCTGACATCGGTGGCGCGCCTGCTGCACCGCCGGCAGGGGTTTCATTGAGACTCTCACCAGGGGATATGATTGGTGCTGCCATAGCAACAGGAGACATCGCTAACGCAATAGGTCTCGGAACCGTCACGCAGGTTTATGACAATACATTTGTAGCGTTCGGGCATCCGATGTTTGGTGATGGGAAGTCTGCGTTACCAGTATATAGAGCCGTTGTCAATGGCATTGTCCCGAATCTTTCGTTATCCTATAAATCTGCTTCCGCTTACGGGAACCCAATCGGGGTGATAACAAAGGATCTCACACCAGCGATAGTGGGTGAACTCGGTGCACCGCCACCAATGATTCCTGTTAAGACGGCTTATCACCCCGCGAACAGCACAACAGCGATAGAAAAACACCATCGCGTGGCATACGGGCAAGAGTGGTATATTCCGCTCGTTGCAGCGATCACGATGGATGCTCTTCGGATGGAATTAAGTAATGCGACAGTAGACGGCACGGTTACACTCCAGTTTCAGGAAACCGAAACCGTCTATACTGAACCCTTCAGAAGTGCTTCTCCGATCCCATTTCTGGATGTCTTGCTAAATGTCGATCGGATTGTCCAGGCTTTTAGTGATACACTTACAAACAGTGCGGGTCAAGCAACATTGAAAGCGGTATCTATCTCTATTACAGACAAACCGCAAATCTCGAAAGCGGAGGTTGCAGAAGTTATCGCGCCTGAAGAGATTATACCAGGTGAGAGTGTCACTGTTTCAGTCGTCCTCGTTCCACACTGGAGCACTGCAGGTGAGAAACGGACGATTCAGAGAGAGGTCACGCTTGAGGTGCCTGATGACTTTCCTGCGGGTGAAGCAAACATCAATGTTTCTGGAAATGCATTAGACTTTTTTATTCCTGGCGGGGAATTCGCACCACCCCCTGATGCTATCTTAGATTTCGGATTTGGTGGATTCGGGGACGAAGAGGAGAAACCTGTTCCACAAAATCTGGATGAACTCATCAAACGGATGGAAGAAAATCAAGTGGATCCGGGTCTCATCACGGTAACACTGACCCCTGCCGGTTTTAGTGGCGGTTTCCCTGGATTACCGCCAGGGGATTTCCCACTGCCTGAAGGGTTCTTGCCACCAGAAGACGGTGAAATGCCTGAAGAGGGTGATGAAGGTGATCAGGGTGATGGTGAAATGCCTGAAGAGGACGGAAACGGTGATGGCGATGGAGACGGTGAAATACCAGGAGACTTCCGTTTGCCTGAAGGATTCCCACCGTTAGATGAACTTCCGCTTCCAGAAGACATCGGCCCCCCACCGACCGTTGAGGCAGAACTCACTATCGATGGCTTTATTGTAACGGGTTCCAGAGATACAACGGTCACGATAAAAGGGGAGGACATGGATGATGGCATGATGCCAGCAGAACCAGAGCAACCGATGGAACCCGCGGAACCCGTGGAACAGGAATAATTCCGAAGTAAGCGCGATCTCTGGATCGCGACACATACATTTGTCTGGGTGGGTTTCCATATCTACCCAGACTTCTCGTCCTTTCAATACATCTATCCTTTTTCACATACAATAGGTTTTCGTTCGGCATAGCACCGCACAATGTCAATAATGAGTGCGATGTCGTTCCGCGCGGATTCCAGCGAGGTATAACACGGTTCACCTTGTGTGATACACGCATGGAAATGACGCAATTCCCGCACAAACGCGCTCTCCCATTCAATAGCCGGTGTCTTGCTATAGGTCGTGCCATCGGTATCTATCCCGTGTATCGTTACCTCTGACAGGATACCCCGTGAAAAACCGGTCGGATAGGAGACAATCACGCGTTTGGTGTCGCCGTAGATTTCCAGCGTTTCTTTAAAGTCCCAGAGATCCGGCAGATCGACCCATGTCGCGACACAGCGTGCACCGTTCGGATACCCAAACACGATCGTCACACCGCGTCCTTCCGCCCAGACTTCCGCGCTCACCACCTCACTCGGCGAACCGAGCATTACCCGTAAACTGTAGATGTCGTGAATCATGCTACCCGCAAGCAAGTAGAACACCCGCGCTGCCTTGCTTTGGATGTCGCTTTCGAGTCCGGCTTGTGAAAGGACATCACCAATGGCTTCTGCCTGTGCTTGTTCACGTGCCGCGCCGGCAGGCTTAAATGCGTCCGTAGGAACATCGTCAAACCGCTCGACATCGAATTGGCTCAGGTGTAAACTGTTATTCGGATGGAGATGGTTGATCTGCACAAAACGATAACTCTCCATTGCATCCACTTCACGCTTGGCGAATTGGAAGGCTGGATCATGGACCTTCATATACCCGGCTTGTGCGACGGTGTCTGCTTCACGTTGGGCGGCGAGCATCGTATCCATTTCTTGAAGTGAAAAACAGACGGGTTTTTCAATGAAAACATGTTTCCCCGCCTTAAACGCAGCGAGTGCGACTTCCGTCTTTGGATCCCCGTGGCACAGCAGAACGGCATCCACATCTGAGCTGAGCAACGCATTGTAATCCGTTACATATTGCGGGACATTGAACCGTTTCGAGACTGCTTGTGCTGCGCCCTGTGAAAGATCGCAAACGATGGATACCTCAAATTCCCGATGAAGTGCGGTGAGATTGGGGAGATGATGAACTTGCGCGATTGCGCCACATCCGACAACACCTATCCGTATACGCCTCATATCTTTTACCTCCGGCAGATAACGCTTTCTATGCGTCTATCGTATCATATACGCGAAATAGATGCAATTTATAGTTTTCAGTTTTCAGTCGTCAGTTTTGAGCAAGAGAGACTATCAATCATCAGTTGGGAAACATCGCGAGCACAGCGCGTTCCTACAGAAAGACGAGGGTAATTGGGAAGTTGACAATAAAAGCAAAAACGCTCATAATAGATACAACAAATTGCGTGTAAGATGGAGGTTATAGGTATGGACATGGCAATTATCCCGTGGCAGATGGTGCTTTTGTGTGGATTATCTGTATGTGTTGGATGGGGGATACGCGGCAACTTCGGGCATGAATATGGTGCAGCACTCGCCGGTGCGCTCGGAGCGATGGCAATTGCACTCCTCTCTGGACGAGAGGACTGGTGGCGACACGTTCACTACTTCGCTTTGTTTGGAGCAATCGGTTGGTCCTTCGGCGGAAGTATGTCGTATATGATGGTCGTCGGGTATAGTCATTCTCCACGCCCACTGACGGTGTTTTACGGGTTTGCGAATTTGTTCGTTATCGGTTTCCTGTGGGCAGCCCTCGGCGGTGCTGGCACGGCGCTGCCTGCGTTTCTGACGCAAGCTCAACTGTCTCTCCTCTTTACGCCAATCGCGGCGGTCTTCATCGGTTGGTCGCTTCAAGCGGTAATCATCGATCGGGTGCTCGCGCCAAGACGGATGCAACGCCACGAAAGTCCGCTCTATTGGTACGACACGGATTGGGTGTCCGCATTGGTGGCAATCCTCGCCGCGCTGATTGTCGCGCTCTTCCGTGGCGGTTTGGATATGGGCACGAACCTTGTCCTGTATCTGGGCATCTGTTGGTTCGGCGGGTTTTTGTTGTTGGTAAATGTCTTCCGTCTCCGTATGACCCCCCCGCGTGGAGATAATTGGGCGGGGTGTATCGGTATGGTTATCGGGATCTTGGGATATTGTTCACGTTATGAACTCAGCGGTGTGGCTTTCACTACGCTAATGGCGGGTTTCGGAGGCGGTATCGCGTTCTCATTTGGACAATTGTTGAAACTCGTCTACATCCGAACGGGACTCCAAACGAACTGGCACAGCGTCATGGAGCAGACGCAAGGCTTCCTCTTCGGACTCGGTATCGCGATACCGTTTGGTCTCCTTCTCAACCGGGCACCGCTATTAGAAACCAACACACATCTCCCGCAATGGATGGAAATATTCGCTGTGTTCACTGTGCTAATTCTACTGACATACGTCAATTATCGGAAGGCGGCAGGGACGTGGGTGGATTTGGTTGAAGGCTTACCGGAACGGTTTTTTGGGCTGCCTGTTGTCGGTTGGTTTCGGCATTCACGGGGATGGGTAGGTTGGTTTGAACTTTTTTACATCGGTCTCGGTATCGCCTGTGTGTGGCTTCTGTCGGCACACTTCCGCGAACCGCTTGCCTTTCTCCCGACGAGTTGGTTGGGGAAGGGGCAGCTCCTCTATTTCGTATTCCTGTGGTGGATGGTTATCTTCAACTTTGAGCGCGCCTTAGTCGGTTTCAGTCCACATCGGCTGGTGACGGAGGGTGTGATTACGCTCAACGCAATTATCTGTACTATCCTGATGGCACTTGGTCCCCTATCGGTCCCGAAACAGACAGCGGGTCTCTTTTCATTTAATGAATGGGTTCTACAGACATTGATCTGGGGGCTTGTCGTGCTGGTAGGATCGACGGTTATTTTTTGGGGTGTGAAGCATCTGCTTTTCGGAAAGGCACACGCCCCGGGTGCGTCCCTGCATGTCCGTTTCGGACCGGATGCCAATGCCCCAAAAGAGAAACCGAAAGCGGGGGCACAGCATCCGTAATGAGAGTCATCAACCGTCAGAGATCGGAAGAGGAATGCAGTAGGTTGGGTAGAGCGAAGTAGAGAAAAGCAGGGGACGATACCCTAAACAATTCTCAACGCCAGACCCATTAGACGACCTCACGCCTATAGCGAAACCCAACTTTATGCTGAGGTTCTCGGAACCGACACTGCGGATCTGTCAGTGTTTAGAGTAACGTGAGTTTGATAATTAATTTCTGAATTTTTTGAAGAAAGAGAACCCTTTT
>VXPE01000081.1 GCA_009839745.1 Candidatus Poribacteria bacterium | reverse complement strand
TGAAGTGTTAACATTTTCCACCGCTTTTCGACTTCAGTGTAGAACCACTGTTTACCGACTTCAAGCGGACTAAAGGACGTATTCCACTTCTTCGCATGCTGTATTGTGCGTGCCTTAATATCCTCTACACACACATGTGTGATCGGATACAACTTCGACAGCCAATCCAATATCCGAAGTTTCCAATCCCACCTTGCACGTGTGCCTGTGGGTATCCGCTCTTTGTTCGCAAGTCTGTTGGTTCTATTCTTGCGGTTCGGACACTTTCGGGAACGTCTCCCTCTCCGTAATTGACTGCGTTTTTCAACTTTCTTTCCCACCTTATTCTGCGCGTCTGCTTGAACGTTCAAATACGTATGGGATTCGCTTTTGACCGTAAAGCCTTCCTTCTTGCTACCGGGGTCTACGCCTACAGCAATCTCTTGGAAATATCTATCTGACGGGTCTACGTTAAGTCTAACGCAAAACACGCCATTCTTCCAAAAGGGGGTTGCCTTCTTGTCTCGTATCCACTTCCTGGCACGTGAAGGCTTGGTAGGCATAAGTGGATTTTGGTTTTTATCTACAACTGGAACAAACATGGTTTGTAAATCTCCGTAGAGTTTGTATTGCCCCTTCCCGATCACATATCCAAGTGGTATCAGACGAGGGGAGTATCCGATACATAGTGCAGGCTACTACGCCAAAGATATGCGATATTTTACCGGTAGTCAGTGAGTTGCCCTCGTTCAACCTATAGTGTTGGTTTACGTATTGAACAAGCCTCGTCCTTTAGGGCGAGGTCACTGACCAATTTCTCCTGACGTTCCTAGGGTCGCGGTCTGAAACCGCACCCGTAATACTTTACGACATCGGCAAGTTAACGACCTGCCCACTATCCGCCGACACCAATCCCGCTTCGAGGATCTCTTGGGCATCCCGACTCACCTTGGCATTGCACAATCCTTCAATGGGTTCGCCTGTCTCTAAACAGTGGATGAAATATTCCGCGGCATTGCGTTTGCCTTCCGGGAGAGGTTCAGGCGTAACGACTTCAGCATCACCGTTTGCAGGATGCAGATGAACTTCGTTACCGCTGACCATCAGGGCACCCTCAGTGCCGTAGACCACCGGATTCGGTGTGATATAACCGACCTTTTGGGTCCAAGATGCTTCCGTGAGTCCGAACGCATTGCCGTATTTCATGAGGATGACGGCGTTGTCGTCAGGAATCGGATAGTCTTTGACGAAGGTGGCCCGGAACGCCGTTACCTGCTGTGGCAGACCGAGGAGATAGGCACACATATCCGCGCAATAACAGCAGTAATCCATCAACGCCCCCGCACCATTCTTCTCTTCGTCGTAGAGCCACTCATAGAAGTAGCGGGAGCATCCGATTTCCATCGGTCCGTTGTGTGCGGAACGCCACTTGAAATAGAAAATGTCACCGATTGCCCCGTCTTTGATGAGGTTCATTGCAGTGTTAAGCGGTGGACTCCATGCCGTGGGCCAATTCACCATCAACAGGGTGCCAGCGTTCTCTGCTGCGGCAAGCATCTGATCTGCTTGTGAGAGTCGCGCCGCCATCGGTTTTTCGGATACAACGTGGATACCTTTCGCCGCTGTTGCCTCGACGATGTCAGCACCAGCATTGTTCTCCGCGGCTGCTTGAACAATATCTAATTCCTCTTTCTCCACCATTTCTTGCCAAGAGTTATAGATGTTATTGATACCGACTTCTGCACTGAACTGGGCGCGTAATTCCGCATTGACATCGCCTGCTGCGACGATCTCAACGTTCGGATGTGCCTTCCAGTAGCGAAGTTCACCCCATACATGGTCATGCACAAGGGATGCGAAGCCGACGCGATACATTTTTGCCATTAATTATGTCTCCTGTGGGCGCGCAATACCAGCACGCATTTTAAGTCCTATATAAGATATACTATAGTAGTGCATCAAGATTGAACTTAAGAGATATCCTTTCGTTCGTAGTAGGGTAATTCATTGCCCGTTCTTGCTTTATGGACGTGCGATAAATCGCACGACTACGAACCTACTCTCAAACTCAAAGTTGAAGGAATAAGAGTTTGGACAATTTCGGTCAGGTTCATACCTTGTTTTCAAGGTATGTCTGATTTTTCTCGAGGGTTCTCACACATACCCAACTCTGAAAAAATAAACTCGGAGGCCCCAAAGGCAAGCCCCAGCGGGGCGATATGTTTATAGAAACGCCATACCCTACACCAGGCAAGCCCCAGCGGGGCGATATGTGTATTCTTAAAAAAATTGTCCAAAGTTTAGTAGGACTTACGCATTTTCTCTTAAAGTACCCCTGATAAGGGGCGGGGAAGCCCATACGGACTTCATACCGTTGATTCTGATTCTTTAGGGGGTTAAATACAACGAAATATGCCCTTTTCTGTTCAATTTTCGTAAGTCCTGTATAATTTAAAAATCGGAGCGAACCGCAATTTTAATCGCGGTTTCACCCTTAATCCGGTAGTCTCCATTGAGCGCATGAAAACCATCTGCGACCTGTGAGAGCGGCAGCTGGTGACTAATCATGTCAGCAAACGGCAGTCCACTCTGTTCAAGGAGGGGTAGGCCACGGACGAAGTGCTCGTAGCTGCTTCCCCAGATAGCCTCCACACGCAGGTTTTTACGCATCAGCAATTGGTTGATATTAAAGTCAATCGACCCCATATCCACAAAGTGACCGACCTCAACAAAAGTTCCACTCCGTCGGGTGTATCCCAATCCCTCTGGTGTCGCGGGGAGGAAACCTGCACATTCAAAAACAACGTCCGCTCCCTCTTGGCGCGGTGTTTCCGCTTTCACGAGTTCCGTCCGTTCCTCGACAGAAGTTACGTCCTCGATGTTAATGGTTACATCGGCACCGAGGCGTTTCGCGAGTTCCAAGCGTCCAGCAGGGCCTCCGACCATAATCGCTTTTGCGGCACCGCTCAATTTCGCACACGCAAGCGTCACAAGCCCGATAGCACCCGAACCCTGCACGACGACGGTATCCCCCAGTTTTATCTCACCTCGCATTGCGGCGTGAACACCGACAGTGAACGGCTCTGTGAGCACAGCAACCTCAGGCGACGCATCAGTTTTCATGAAGCACGTGTTTGGATAGTTGAGATACATATAATCCGCAAATCCACCGCGAAAATGTGGTGCTTCATCTGGATTCCATTGGAAGCCGTAAGCACCATAGTTTGTTCCCGGTGCGAAGATAACCCTGTCTCCCTCTTTAACCGGCTTACCTACATAATCGGTTTCCACACCTTCACCAATTGCTTCAATAATACCGACGTTTTCATGTCCAAGTAAAACTTCCTGTTGGAAGCCGTTCTGCCAGTTGTGAAGGTCAGTTCCGCAGATCCCTGCTAATTCCTGACGGAGCAGCACCGTGTTAGGTTCAGGCTCGGGAACCGGGTATTCGCGAATTTCAAAATCTTTACCGTGCGCGACCACGGCTCTCCCTGTCCGACTCATATTTCGCTCTCCTTAGTAGTCGTTCAAGATCGAACTTAAGAGATATTCTTTCGTTTGTAGTAGGGAAACCATTCATTGCCCGTTCTTGCTATATTCTCACTGCGAAGCAGTGCGATAAATCGCACGACTACGAACCTACTCTAAAACTCAATCTTGATGAACTATTAGGTTCATTTTTGGGTGGTGTGCATTCAAATCACACCACCCTTGGCTTTCTTCATACATATCTCCGTTTCTTTCGCGAGATAAGCACAATAACAATAATGGCAACAATCGTAATTGGCAGCCAGAACGCTTCAAAAATTTCCCAGAAAAAGTTAAATCCGATCCAAAGTAAGACTTCAATCCCAACGATAAGGGCTGTTTTGTTCCACGGAAAGGCGGCACCATACTGTTTCTGCAATCGACTGGCATATATCCACGAGACCACCAAAGTCCCAACAATCGCTACGAAGAATAGAAGGTTGACGAGCCCTTGGATGCCGTTTAAAATGCTTAACATAAGAGTTTCGCTCCTTTGTAATACCATTTCTGATTGAAAATGCTTCAATAAACGAGCACTTTGTAGCATAGGCTGTTAGCCTGTGCAGTCTTTGAGGCGATCTGTCAATGCGATATAATCTCTTAGAAATGGTATAAGAGGGCTTTGTAAGCCCGATTTCCTTTTATCCCTATAGAGACACGGCATCCCAAAAAGATAGCAAAAACGACCCGACGCTCCTTTTCGTTTTTTCGCTATTCAGAATGAACACGTTCTGGGCAACTATAGACCGCCATGCTCTGTCCCCGCATGAAACCTATTAATGTAAGGTTACCCTCTTTGGCGAGATCTACGGCGAGTGTAGATGCCGCTGAGACAGCCACGATAATCGGGATACGTGCAAAAAGCGCTTTCTGGACGATTTCAAAACTGGCGCGTCCACTGACCATCAAGATATGTCGGTCCAGCGGCACCAAGTCAGTTAGTAAGGCGTGTCCGATCACTTTATCGACAGCGTTATGTCTGCCTATGTCCTCTCTGATAATCAGGAGTTCACCGTTTTCATCGAACAATCCAGCGGCGTGGAGTCCACCCGTTCTTTCAAAAACGGATTGCGCTTTTCTTAACTGATCGTTGAGTTTATAGAAAAGCGTGTGATTGATATGGAACCCTGAATTTAGCGGTTGCACCTGCTGTCTAACGGATTCAATCGTCATTTTGCCACAGAGTCCGCAACTCGCATTTGCGTGAAAATTCCGCTGCCACCCCGATTCTGCATCAAGGTCCAGTGCCTCCGTAAGACGAACGTTGACGATATTCTGCAACGGCGATAAACCAGAAGCCTCCGTTTCAGAGGGCTCTTCATCACAGTAGGCGATAATCTCGATGTCATCACCGGAAGCGATGAGGCTTTCCGTATACAGAAACCCCGCGGCGAGTTCAAAATCGTGTCCAGGGGTCCGCATCACAACGATCAAACTCTGTTGTCCCACCCGAATCTCAAGGGGTTCCTCAACAACCAACTCGTCTTCGACTTGCGTGGGTTCAGTCGATGCCCAACGTGTAATAAGTTTTGTAGATGTCGGTTGCATTTTTTAAATTGACCTTCCGGTTAAGCAATATTCAAAAATAAATTCCCATTTTCCCAAAGGCTGCGAACCCGTAGGGGCGGGGTCTCCCCGCCCGTTACCAATGGATAATGTGCATATTTAATACTTAAAATTGCTTAAGGCAAGGCGTTCACCGAGAGAGCTTATTGCGCGTTCATAGTTGCTAAGCCATTGGAAGTCGCTAACCAGACTCTATTGTTCACTACAACGAGAGATTTTACTATCAATTCACCCGTGAGTATCTGAGGTGTCGTTGTGTACTGCCATACATCCGCAGAACGCGTCTGGTGTGTATACAGGTCTTTATTCGTCGCTATCCACAAGACCAACGGAATTTGTGGCGTGGGCGGAGGGGGTTCAGTTTCTAACCCTTCTGTTTCCGGTTCAATTTCTAATCCGTCTGCTTCTGGTGAAAATTCAGGTGGCGTCGGATCCGGTGTTTCTTCCGGTAAGGGTTCCGGTTCCGCTTTCGGTATAGGTGAAGTATCCAGAGCACCTCTGATGTAGATATGCCTTAAATCGTTGTCATTTTCTATACCTGTGTCAAGGGTCGTCGATTTTCCATTGCTGCCGTCCATGTCTGCTCGAAAGTAACCGTTGGATTTTTCATCGGCATTAAACCAGGTAAAGAGCAACTGCTCTTCTGCAATATCAAGTCCTACAACCTTCATGCCGGCTCGGATTTCTGTAGAGTGATAGGAGTCCCACTCCTCTTTTTCCCGGTCGAACATGATGACCTCTCCTGCTGCTGAAGCACTCCAAACCGTTTGAGGCGTTAGCAACAAGGTCTCAATGTTGTCTGCTGGTAAAAGACTGTTATGGGTATTGTAATAGAGAAATGGATCAACGCTGCCGCGGATCCGCCGTATGATGCCGGTGTCTGTGGCGAACCAAATCTCCGATGCATCCATTTTTATGTCCTTAATCCAGGCAGGAAATCCTTCTGCTGGAGAATAGTTTATGATTCTACCCGTTAGGTGACTGTAGTGAATCGCGCCTTGGGAACGCGTGCCGATCCACGTTTCTTGCGAGTTTGCTGCGATGGCTGTAACATCCGGCACATTTCCCAAAGCAGTGTTAATAAGTTCAGCGACGGGTTCAAACGGTATCCATTTGTCATACGCAGTCTCGAATAGCATCAACCCTTTGGGTGTGCCTATCCATAGCCGGGTACCATCGGTTGTCATGGTTTGGATGTGGTTATCGGGGAGTCCACTTGCGTCCGTGTAAACCGTCCATTTCGTCTGATCCAAAATCTTTTTTGCCTGTTCCTTTATCGCCGCATCTTCACTAATCTCGCTGACGTGAATCGCTTCATTCGCCGCTGCTTCCAGTCTACCCAATTTTAAGTTGCTCGCTGCACGGATGAGGTGTGCTTCATAAATCCATTCGCTCTCTGGATAGTGGGTAACAAATCTGTCTAAGGTGTGGAGCGCGTTTTCCTGCTGATCCATATCTGCTTGTAGTTTTCCAATCAGGAAAAGTGCTTTTTCGTGGAACGCCATGTCGGGATAATCTTTGATTGCAGCTTCGAGAAGGGATAATCCCGCACTGGGATTCTCCAGTTCTTCGACGAGTAGGAAGCCGGTGAGGTATTTCAACACGGATACGTCGGGATGATCTGGGTAATAGGTGAGAATCAGTTGGTAGTTATCCGCTGCTATATCGTATGCTTCGTTCGCAAAGGCAATATCCCCGAGTTCATGAAGGAGTGGCACGAGGTCGAAACTCGGGGCATCAAGGATGGCGACAGAACGGAATCGTTCCAATGCGTTGGCATTGTCCGCATTTGCTCGGTAAAGTAATCCGAGTTGGTAGTGGGCATCTGGGTATTTCGGGAATTCTTCGATAGCGGCTTCAAATCGTTTTTGTGCTCTTTCGGGAAGTCCCAACTCCAGCAATGTAAGTCCGTTGCGAAAATACTTTGCAGCGGTTCGATCCGGAACGTGCGCCAAATCTGACGTGAAATTGAGGGTGTGTCCTGCCAATGGGAATTGTAATACCTGCCCATTATATTCGATTTCAAAGTGGGTATCCGTGGCACCACGCCAACTGCCGGTGAGTCTATCCCCGTTTTCACTTTCCACAATGACGTATTGCTCACTATAGGCAGAATGCTGGGAAGCGAGCAGGATGGCTACTGCCATCAATGTAAGAAGACAATAAACTTTCTGTTTTTTAACCTGCGTGTTTTTTGTGGGTTTCTGCTGCGACATAATTTATTTACCTTGTTTTATAGTTTTCAGTACTGATAACTGATAACCATTTTATAGATAGGACTTACGCATTTTCTCTTAAAGTCCCTCTACTCCCCTGATAAGGGGGGATAAAGGGGGGTTGGGGAACAAGGGGTTAAATCACGGAAATACACTGTTTTTTGCCCAATTTGCGTAAGTCCTGATAGAGTTATAATATCAGAAACACCCAGAAAAGTCAAGGGCGTTTGCGGCACGTTATTGTAATCAATTTCGTCCCAGTCATACTCATTTTCGATCTCGAACCTCTTGAGTTCCGTAGGAACGCTATGTTTATAGAACAAGGGACCCCACCCTATTCAGCCCTGTCAGGGCGATATGTCTGGAGCGTCAATATATCTATCAAAGTTAGAAGGAGATTTCTTTAGACCGTGCCAAACACCTATACGCAGCTCTACGTCCATATTGTTTTCGCTTCTATAAACATATCACCCTGACAGAGCTGGGAAGCCTGAAAGAACCGTTTTCTATAAACATATCGCCCTTACAGGGCTAAAATAGACTACGATACCTCCTTCTATAAACATATCGCCCTTACAGGGCTGGGAAGCCTGAAAGAACCGTTTTCTATAAACATCCTGAGTCCCGGAGGGACGTTATGTTTATAGCAGCATTTTCGAGCGAAGCCCCAAGTCCTGTAAGGGGTTTTTGCTTGGGTGTTTCTTCAACATGCGCATCACTGCTAAAGCACTATAAAATCCCTAAATTGACACCTATGGTGTGCGGTTTCACCCACACTTGCGTAGACTTGATAAGTGGTCACCATTTTCGGGACTCATATCAAGTAATACCATTTCTGAATGACTACTCCTCATTAACGCAACCTACGCGTAGGGGCGAGGTCCCCTCGCCCGTTATATGTTTCAAAATCTCTGAAATGCGGAGTTATTTTTTAGAGTTGGTATAAGCCTGCCAAGAGCAGACAAAGAAGCACACGCCTTTAGGCGTTGTGAGTATCACTAGCCCTACGTATTGGAAAGTCCAAGTTGACTTCCGGGGGCAACTGCGGACAGTGCGTCTCGGTTCTTAATCCGCTTTCATTTTGCCCCAGACTGTGGTCAGCAACTGCGGTTGTGGCGCAACAGGCAACGTCGCAAATGCTGGATCGAACCAAGAGGGTGTCAAGTTTAAACCGCGACGCGTCAACTGTTTTTTCCGTCGAGTCCGCAAATCAATT
Organism: Candidatus Poribacteria bacterium; assembly: GCA_009839745.1. NCBI lineage: Bacteria > Candidatus Poribacteria > Candidatus Poribacteria bacterium. The sequence continues at coordinate 36,857 of VXPE01000081.1, read as the reverse complement.
GTGACAATTTGACGATCCCTGTCCACGACTTCCTCCGTATAAACCAGTTTTTCGCCATCCGGTGACCACGCCAATCGAAAGATACCCAGCGCAGGTTTACCGATTTGCTTCAATCCGCTTCCATCGCGATTTGCGACATGAATTGTGTCCCTACCGCCCAGACCCCATTTTAACCAAGAAAACACCAGTTTTTCGCCATCCGGGGACCACGCGGGACCGTACATCCATGACGCTTCATTCGGCAGAAACACCCGTCTTGTCCGAGAACGGAGTTCCGCAATGTATATCCGACGACTATGGGCGCCAGCGACGAAAGCGATCTCCTCTCCATCTGGGGACCACGATGGATTACCCCCCTGCACTTCCGCTAAAGCCACCTGAACGCCACCGATACCCTGTATCGTCCCGGTTTGGATGCTCCATTGCGGCATTTCTGCATGATAAGCAATCCTTTGTCCATCCGATGCCCACGTCGGTTCGATTCGCTGTGCCCTTTTCTTAAAAACCCGTCGCACATTTCGTCCATCCGCATCCATTAAAAAGAGATCGCGCAGGCCCTCACGGTTAGAAACAAAAAGAATGTGTTCACCGGTCGGCGACCAGGCCGGGGAGACATCAATGGCTTTATGTCGCGTTAAATTCACCTGATCGCTCCCATCGGGATTCATAATGTAGATATCCCAATTCCCGTCGCGATTTGATGAGAACGCAATCTTCTCAGTTCTCGGTGCTCTCGCGGGTAAGGGATAAACACTTGCTAAGACGAGCGCGAAACTCAGACTACAGAGAACAAAAAGACGTATGCCCTTCATTAAATTTCCCTCCTATTTGATGCGACATTCATCTTATTCAACCCGTTTGAAAGTGCATCGCAGTCCCCGGGTTCGCATCCAACCTTGCCGTGTTAATTCCATATCCCCATAGAGGACTAAATACAGCGTATCCTCCGTCACCGTAATCCCTGCGATTGAAGCAATTGAATAGGAAGTTTTTGCGGAGGCTCTCCGTCCAATTTGGGCTCCCATTCTGCGTCTTCTTTCGGCATCCGCCCGTTTCTTTTTCGCAACCATCTGTTTGATAGGTTCGGAACCGAACAGGAACTCAAGCATCTTCGGTCCCGTCCTCCGATTAAAACTGATAAATGGGAACGGATCGTCGCCATACCGCTTGGTAGTGATGGAACATTGTCCCGTGACATTCGTGCCACGATTGCTACCGCTGTAATGATACGAGCCACGGTCCTCGGAAAATTCGATCGTCAAGTTTTTACGCGTAGATGCGACAAGCGCGGCTTTTGCATCGAGTATCCGCTGATTGGATTCTTCATCCTCCACCTCAATTGGCGGTAAACGGGTCGTATTTGCTGCTGGCGTCTGTGCGTCTGCCTCTATGTTCGCGGAGTTTTGGGGGATCAGTTGTTCAGGAGCATTAGGAGCTGTCGGCTGTTCGCCGGTACCACCTTTAGAGGTCACCGCCCCAGGAGAGGTTGATGCGTTGATTGTCTGTAACGACGTGGAACTTACCCGCCGCGCGGTGACGCTCCCTTTTTCGACCTCCAAGCCGACATACTGCCATTTGCCGACGAGAAGGTCTTTTACGGTTTCTTTAACCCTTTCCGGGTTGTGTTTTTGGCGCGCCGCATCATAAGCCTCAATTAAACGTTCTCGTTCATACTGCGTTTCCGGGGATACCAGCGTCCCACAACTCGTGAACACGATCACCAGAATACCCACGGCTATTAATATTTTCATTCTGCACTCCTTTCAAAGTAACACCGCACCCCACCGCTTTGCACCCAGCCGTTAGGACCTAATTGCATCTCGCCGTGCATTGTGAGATATAACCTGTCCTCCGTAACAGAAATACTGATCCCTTTCGCTGTGTCAAGCCCTCGAGCACCTGACAAACCGAGCGTCTTCCCATCGGAACTTGCTGCGAAGAGGAGTTGTGAAATCTCTGGACCTGCGCGTCTGATGAACCGGATGAAGGGGAAGGGTTCATCACCGTATCGCACAGTGATGACAGTGAATTGACCCGATACCTCCGTGTTACCATTTTTACCACGGTAATTATACATACCTTTCGCCTCGGAGAATTCAAGGGTCAGGTTCTTCAGGTTAAGCGCATAAAGGGCGGCTTTGGTTTCTGCAATTTCTTCGCTGACACTGCTTTCCTCGATCTCAAGGTTCAGGAACTTCCACTTCCCGAGGAGTGTATCAGTTACATTGGTTTTGAGTTTCAGTTCATTGTGTTCCTCGCGAAGGTCTTCGTAATTCTTGAGCAGCTGATCGCGTTCTGCTTGCATCTTTTGGTACTCGACACTTGTACAACCCGCGAGCATCAGCGCGCAGATACCCAAAATAATCCAAGTTTTCATCGGTGCTTCTCCTTGTGATAAATGTGCGTATACAGGGTAGCGTTTCCTGCTGTATTATACCAGAGCAGCCTATAAATGGCAATCTGTGCGACTCACCGTCGGTGGAAGGCGTTTCCCCTCTACCACGACTGCTTCAAGTTTAAAGACTGCTCCGAGGTGTATTTTGACTTCAGTGGTATCGCCGCTCCTGATGTCCACCGACACTTGTGTGGGCGCGGCTTCTACGGAGTGCGTTACAACAAAGGTATAGGCGCCTGCGGGCAGTTCTGTGAATCGGAAGACTCCGTTTTCATCGGTTTTTTGGTGTTGGTCGGTTTCGAGAATATGAACATCAGCGTCTACGAGGGATTTCCCTGTGCTTCGCTGATAAACAGTGCCTTGAATATCGCCTGTTTCGGCTATAACAGAGAGTGGTATGGTGATGAACGCAAATAGAACTATGATGAATTGTGGCTTCATTCAGTCGTTGTGACCTCCGATTCGGGCATTATAGTGGATCCGAAAAATAAGTTTACACATGTAGCATAGGCTGTTAGCCTGTGCCATAAGGGTTTCGGAGCTCGGAAGATGTCCAAATAATTACAGAATCCACTATAACGTTACAATTCAACGTTCAATTGGGTTCTTGGGTTTACCTAAGATTACTTTCTCGCCAGGACGCAAAAAAAGCCAAGCACATGGACCTCCACATGCTTGGCTTCTCTGTGTTTCAGTATTTGTCCAAATGTTATTCTTGATGCAATGTAACCGACCGACGCGGTGGGCTGAATTCCTGCTCTGACAACGGCACTGCCATATTCCGATAAACCTGAACCCGATAGGATCCAAAGTCCGGCACAAACATCAGCCCATCATCGCTGACGGCGACTGATTTCGGTTGGCGCAGGTATTTCTGCGGTTCCAGGTCCGCCATATCTCGCATCCGATTTGGACTGGCGTTCGTCATCATGTAAGCCTGTGACACTTTTGACAAGGTAGCATCACCGAGGAATTTCTGCACATACCGCCCTTCAGCGTTGAAGAGTTGGATACGGTCATTCCCTCGGTCAGCGACATAGATATCACCGTATAAGTCAACGTCAATCCCGGCGGGACGGTTGAGTTCACCGTTACCGCTGCCGGATTTACCGAATTCAAAGAGAAACTCCCCCTCGGCGTTGAACTTTTGAACCCTATCGTTTCGCCAATCCGAAACGTAGACATCCCCGAGTTCGTCTACAGCGACACCCCACGGCATATTGAATTCACCTTCACCGTCGCCATAACTCCCCCACCCTAAGAGGAACTTACCGTCTCTCGTGAACTTTTGCACCCGGTGGCTCAAACTGTCAGCGACATAGAGATTCCCCTCTGGGTCAAAGTCCATACCCGCGGGACCATTGAGTTGCCCCGACTCCGTGCCGTGTTCACCCCATGTGCCGATATGTTCACCTTCACTGTTAAAGGCGACAATCCGATGCAGGTATTCATCAGACACATAGAGGTTTTCTTCGCTGTCGGGGGTAATCGTCACGGGCCACGTGAATTGACCATCACCCTGTCCGTAACCGCCCATCGTGCCGAGGTCTTCGTCCTCAACGGTATATTTCCGAATCATCGCAGTGCCGTCACTACGACACATGATATACAAACGTCCCTCTTTCCCGGTGGCAATATCGACCGGAAAATTGGTCGTTCGCCGCATGCTCAGGGTCTTGTGAAATGGATACCCGGCACGCAGCAAGCCGTAAGGTCTGCCCATAATTACCTCCTGTCTTTCTAACGATTGCTTCTGGACGCTGTGTCCGTTGTTCTTGCGGTTTTCGTCTAAATTCACTATTAATGGTGCTAACAGCACCCTATTGGTTTCCTTCTACGGACATCTTCAAAAACAACGTTTTTGAAGTTCAGATTTAATCGTTAAAAAAATTATCCCTGAGTCATTAGAATAGCAAGTTTCAGTTTGCAAGCTACACTGAAAAGGGATGAATCTGTTCAAAATTGCCACCGACGATGTGCGTCGGGTCTACACCCATCCACTGCTCTAAGAGCGTTCCGTATATGCCTCGGAAGTCTATGGTATGTTCAAGGTCTTCGCCGTGTACCCAACGAGCCGGAGCCAGAGATGGATATTCTGAGTAGAGTCCACCCTTCACCCGATCCCCGATGATGAACGCACCGCCACCCGTGCCGTGGTCAGTGCCACTGGCGTTGTCTCGGATACGTCTGCCGAATTCCGTGAAAACATACATGACGATCTCTTCGGAGGCGTTCTGTGACCGTAGATCCGTGAAGAACGCTTGGATGGCTTCCGTGAGTTCTGTCAGCAGTCGAGGATGCGTCGGGACCTCGTTGGCGTGGTTGTCATAACCTCCGTGCTGCGTGTAAAAAACGCGTGTGCCGAGATTGGCGAGGTGAACCCGTGCGACATCCCGCAGGCTCTTTGCAATCGAGTTTTGTGGATATTCCACTTCGGATGTATACATCGCCGGTGCCTTTTTGAGCTCATCGGCACCTTTAATCACATCTAATCCGGTTTGGCTGAGGTAGTCCATCACAATACCGGTGCCGACCGTGCTGCTGTACATCCCTTTGAATATCTCAAGTGCTTTCGTCCGTTGACTTTCATCGCCAATGCTGGTCATCAATCCGTAGTTATCCAAATCACCAACAGAGGTGACAGGGATGCCGGAGAGTGCACAGGCGCGCGGAAGTCCTTGTCCGAAACTGACACCCGTTAAGACATTATGGCTCTGTGGATCGAGTTCGCGGACGAGTCTACCGACCCAACCTTCATCACCAATTTTCAGCGGTTCACAGGTATGCCAGATATCCATCGCCCGGAAATGTGAGCGGTTGGAATCTGGATAGCCGATTCCCTGCACAACGGCGACATCACCAGCATCGAACATCGCTTTCAACGGTCCAGCCTGCGGATGCCAGCCCAACTTGTCATCTACCTCTGACGGTAAAACATTTTCCGATTTGATACCGACAACCGGACGGGAATCGTGATAAATCCCGCTTGTGTACGGAATGAGTGTATTCATGAAGTCGTTGCCGCCGCTGAGTTGGACAACGACAAGGACTGGGGCTTTCTTCGTCGTACTCATGTCAATCTCTCCTTTAACCAAGTTGATACTCTCTGGAAGCCACGATTAACTGGAGCATACTCACGACTCGTTCTTGGTTCTCCTCCGCAGCGTCATCATCCCCGAGGTTGAGTTCACCGTTCGCTTCCGCAAATTGCGTGAGATACTCACGGGTGGTGTCCCCTATCGTCAGCGGTCCAGCGAGTTCAAGGCATTCGTCCACAAATGCTTCCGGCGAGAGTGAACCCCCGTTGTTTTTCAGACGTGTGAGGATGTCCTGAATTCCGGGTTTCGATGCGTCGCTAACTTCACGAACGGCGAAGTTGACGCGAGCGGTGAGCAGCCCTCCATCGATCCACTCTTTACCCGTATGCCACCCTTCAACGGTGGGCGGATCCATGAGTTTCTGTCCCATTAATTGCGTAGCACTGGCATACTGCCCTATTCCGGGTTGCGGACCTTGGAAGGTGCCTACCAGTTTCACGATCCCTGTGACGAGTTCCGTCGGGCTTTTCACCTTCTTGAATTCGGCTTCTTTGAAGAAGTCGGAATTGAAAAGGACGCTGAGGACGTGGGATATATTCCCGTCAGATGCCATGAATGCGTCCGAGAGTGTCTCGATCGCTTCCGGATCTTGCGGGGGCGTTACGTTCCACGACGGCACTTGTGGTTCGTCTGCGACAAAGAAGTTGTAGAGGTGTCTGGAGATAAATCTGGCACACGCCGGTTGTTCGACGATGATGTCGATGATGTCTTCACCGTTGAGATTTCCAGTATGTCCCAAGAAGGTTTTCTCGCAGTCGTCGTGCTCCGCTTCATCGAACAAAAAGGGTGGCGAGTAGTAACCGTGCGGATACAACGGAATCGGCTGTCCGAATGTCCACCCTGTGAAAGCGAGCGCGCAGCTCTTTATGTCATCTTCACTGTAATTGCCTACCCCTAATGAGAATAGTTCGAGGAGCTCCCTCCCGTAGTTCTCGTTGGGTTCGCCCTTACGATTTTCGTTATTGTCGAGCCAAAAGATCATCGCCGGATCTTTGGAGAGTTCGAGTAGGATGTCCCGCATCTGTCCCATACCGACGCGGCGCAGCATATCAATCTGGTCCGAAGACGCGAGGATGTGCTGATTCTTGCCTAATCCCGTTGCAAAGACATGGTGCCAGAAGAGTGCCATCTTCTCTTGAAGTGGACACCGACTGTTCAGCATCCGGTAGATCCAAATACCGACATAAGCACCTTCGCCGCCGAAGTAGCGTTCTAAAATGTCTTCATCAATGGGGGTCCCGCGTTCAGGATGGACGAGAGCGTCAACGACATTCTCGTATCCCTTTTCCACGTAGGCTTCCAGCTCGGTGCGGGTTGTCCCAAACCCTGCGCGGCGCATGAGGTGCGCCATTAACGCAACATCGTTCGTTGACATGTTCACCTCCGATACGTTCTGCGTGAGGCGAGCCCTCACGTGAGTAACTTTCGATGGAATACCGTTCTGATGTTCGGTTCTGTGCAAACCTATAGAGGCTTGCAGGACAATGGATTCCAGAAACCGCTATAAGATTGCCTCTATCTTATAATTAAAGTCAAAAAAATGTCAAGTTTTTTGTTTTCTCATATTATGCACCCTTTTCGTCCCTAAAATGTGTCTTTAATCATGCGGAAGTATGATTACAACGACCTTTATAGTGGATCCTAAAAATAAATAGACGTGTTCCCTTCCCCGGTAGGCGAGGTTTCTAACCTCACCGGTGTGAAGTGTCCAATTAATTCTAAACTTTACTTAGGACTTACGCAGTTCCTCTTAAAGTCCCCTGATAAGGGGCGGGGAAGCCCATACGGGAGACCTCATACCCGGGGAAGTCCATACGGACTTCATACCGTTGATTCTGATTCTTTAGGGGGTTAAATGAAGCGAAATACGCTTACCGCGAGGAATTTGTAGCAAAATTCTCGTTTTTCTGTTCATTTGGATGATGCCCCTATTGCCTCTTTAGGGGTGACCCTCGACTGTTGACCGCTGATTGCTATCCTATTTCCGTTTTTTCTGCAAAAAATGTAAGGATTGTGGTAAAATAGAGATACATTGCGGGTCCCAATACAACACGAAGGACGGTCTAAAACCACACCGTAACCCGAAACTATGAAAATCACCGACGTTAAAACTTACAACTTACGCTATCCACTCATTGAACCCTTCGCGAATTCGCGCGGCTGGACGAGCACGCGAACCGCCGTCGTTGTCGAAATTCGCACAGATGCCGGCATTACCGGTTGGGGTGAAGGCGTGAGCGTTCCGTCCGCCTCAGCAGTTGAAGCACACCTGATCGGACAATCGCCTTTTGAAACGGAACGGATTTGGGAGGCGATGCGTGGCGATATCGGCGCGCTAAGCGGGATCGATATCGCACTCTGGGACATCATGGGCAAGGCACTGGATATGCCGATCTATCAACTCCTCGGCGGCGCGTTCCGATTGAAAATTCCGGCTTACGCCAGCGGACTCTTCAAAAAAGACAAACCCGACATAACCCAAGCCCTGATGGACGAAGCGAAAGGCTATGTCGATGCAGGGTTCCCCGCTGTCAAGATGAAGATCGGTTTCGGTGAGACTTACGATGTGAAAAACGTCGCCGCGGTTCGGCGCGCCATTGGGGACGATACCCTCTTCGCCGTTGACGCAAATTGTGGCTACGATGTCGGGACTGCAATTGATGTCGGACAGAAACTTCTCGACTACGACCTCTTCTGGTATGAGGAGCCGATTACCAGTGATGATGTGGTCGGCTATCGGGAAATCCGGCACGCACTGAAGGTGAGAATCGCCGGCGGCGAGATGCTGAAGGGACGCTGGGCGTTCCGAGACCTACTACAGGAACGCGGGTTGGATATCGTGCAGCCCGATCTGAGTATTGCGGGCGGTTTTACGGAGTGCCGAAAAATCGCTGCGATGGCGAGTGCGAACTACGTTCGGGTGTTGCCCCACATGTGGGGCGGTAGTATCCGCCTCGCGGCGACGTTGCACTGGCAAGCCACGCTCCCAGATGCCCCGCAAGCCCTTAACCCGATCCCCTCACTGTTGGAATTCGATATGACCGAAAACCGTCTCCGCACGGCGTTGGCACAGCAACCGATAAATGCCGTCGATGGATACGTTGAGGTTCCGCAGGCACCCGGATTGGGTATTGACATCGACCGAGACGTATTAGAACAATTTTAATTTTACCTTGCGGAAGAAGACCGTGAGTTAGAACTTTGGTGTACCATATCTAACGCCTTGCGAATAATTAAAAACCTTGCGAATAATTAAAAAAATGAAAAAACGTATCCTAATTGTATGCCTCTTACTCTTATCTGTATGTAGTGTTATCTTCCTCTACCACTATCGCGTCGAAGCGGATTCTCGCACCGAGCAGCCGGGGGATGATACTTCATTTTCGCATGAGTTGTTTGATCAGGTTTTACAGGAATATGTCGATGAAAGGGGTCGGGTCAATTATACAAAACTGAAGGCGAACCCTGAAAAATTTGAGGCGTATCTCGACCGATTGGCTTTTGCGAAGCCAGAGGCGTTGCCCTATAATGAACGACTGACGTTCTGGGTTAACGCTTATAATGCCCTCGTCATTAAAGGTGTTATCAACCACTACCCGATAACGAGTGTCCGAAAGGTCAAACTCTTCAACGGTTTTTTCTCTCGCCTGAAGTTCCAAGTAGCGGGTAAGATGTACACACTCGATCAGATTGAACACGGCATTATCCGCACAGAGTTTGTGGATCCGCGCGCACACTTTGTGCTTGTATGTGCTTCGCGGAGTTGTCCGCCTTTGTGGAACCGTGCTTATGCTGCTGAGACGATTGAAGAGCGTCTGGAGACTGCAACGCTCAACTTTCTTCGGAATCCGGAGCACGTGAGGATTGATCGCGCGAAACGCCACGTCTACGTCTCTAAAATTTTCAAATGGTATGACGATGATTTCAAGGAAGGTTACGAGGGTGTAGCCGATTTTCTCGCCGACTACCTGCCGCCTGAAGACGCAGAATTTTTGGAATCAACAGATGTGAAGTTCCGCTACTTGGACTACGACTGGACCCTAAACGATTTTTCTAATAATTCGCAAGGCATAAAATGAAGGATTTGGTTTAACAACGGTTTTTTTGGTCCTGACCGCTCGACAAGAAGGCATGTTAAATTTGAAACCCACATTATTCACCCGCAAGGAACGTTTAAAAATAGTATTTTGTAGAGTCTTCTTAAGTCGGATCCGAAGCCTGCAACATCGGCGCAGGCGACTCGATAGGAAGGCACGTTAAATTTGAAACCCACATTATTCACCCGCAAGGAACGTTTAAAAATGGTAAATACAGCCGTTATTGGCTATGGATATGCTGGACGCGCTTTTCATACCTATCTCGTCGGTTTGGCAGATGGACTGAATCTTTATGCCATTGCGACACGGGATGCCGAACGCCGTGAAGCCGCACGCGAGGCATATCCAAATGTAAAGATGTATCAAACGATTGACGAAGTCATCGCAGATGACGCTGTTGACCTTGTTGTGTTAGCCACACCGCACGACACACACGCAGAACTCTCTATCAAGGCGATGGATGCCGGTAAGCACGTCGTCACGGACAAAATCATGGCGATGGATACCGCCGAAGCGGATACCATGATTGCGGCGAGTGAGCGGAACGATGTCCTGCTCAGCGTGTTTCATAATCGCCGATGGGATTGGGATTACAACACGGTCAGAAAAATTATCGACGACGGTCTGCTCGGAACACCTTACCTCTTTCAGGTCGCGATTATGCGTTACGGACCCCCTCGCGGCTGGCGCGGCGTCAAAAGTCAAAGCGGTGGTATCCTTTACGATTGGCCCGCACACTTCGTCGATCAGGCACTACAACTCGTAACGGCACCCGTTGAATCTGTGTACTGCGACGTTCACTACGGCACAACATGGGACATCGATATCGGCAACTACGCCAACCTCATTATTAAGTTTGAAAACGATGTGCGATACCAGATTGAAATCGGTAACCTCGCTAAAGCGGAGAAACCGAGATGGTATATCGTCGGGGATCTCGGTGGACTGGTTAAACAGGGTTTAGATCCGCAGGAGGGACCGATGGTAGCCGGGAATATTGATGCCGCACAGCAGGACCCCGAAAACTATGCCAAAGTCTGGACAGAGGCAGGTGGTGAGAACAGAGAACTCATCGTTGAAAGCGTCCAGACAACATGGAAATCTTATTATCAGAATATCGCGGATGTGCTGAACAAGGGTGAGGAACTGGTTGTCAAGCCCGAAGAGATTCGCACGGTCATGCAGGTCTACGATGCCGCGATGCAGTCTGCCGAGACGGGAGAAACCGTGCGACTATAGACGCGCTTTTCCCGTTAGTTTCAAAACCGTTATCAGTTGTCAGTTAAGAGGTTTTCCTTTAATAACGGAGAGGCCGATAAAAGCCCAAACTCAACTGACCGAACCGCAAGGAATAATTAAAAATTGTTCAGATTGTGGACAACAGCGTTCACTTTTTGACGCAATTCTCCGTTGAATCCCGAGAATTCACGCGGAAATAGGCTTTCAGCATTGGCATTGTATTTGCTAAATAATACTCACGTAAACAAATTTGTTGAAAGGGAGAGGCAAAATGAAAATGAAAATGCAGCGTGGATTCATACTGGTATTGTTCCTTGTGTTTGTTGTTGTGCAAAGCGGTATGACCGCGCATCATGAGACGGACGCATCGGAATACCACGAACTAAACGAACAGGTCATTGCGAGCATCGATCGGGGGTTGGAGTGGCTGAAGGGACAACAAGCCGAAGATGGGCTATTTGCCAATCATCCGGGCATAACCGCTCTCGCACTCACGGCTTTTTTACGGCATCCTCAGAACAAATACTCGGAGGCAGAGCATCCGTTTATCCAAAAGGGACTGCAGCGATTGGTCGGGATGCAACAACCAAACGGGGCGATCTATAATATCGAGATGCAACCCGCACTGCCAAATTATAACACCGCTATCTCGGTCCTGGCACTTTCCTCAACAGGCAACTCGGAATATGCGTCTATTATTGAAAAGGCACAAGGGTTTCTGAAAAGTTTGCAAGTCACAGATGAGGAGAGCGTCTATTACGGTGGGATCGGTTATGGAAGCCGTGAAACCGTGCATGACCTGTCCAATCTAAACCTTGCCATCCAAGCCTTAAAAGAGAGCGGGTCGGACGACCAAGAGGTCTGGGACAAAGCGATAAAATTTCTGGAACGCACACAGAATCGGAGTGAGAGCAACGATCAGTCCTGGGCAGGCAACGATGGCGGGTTTATCTATTCGCCTGATGGTGAGAGCAAAGCCGGCACGGATGCCGCAGGCAGTCCGCGTTCTTATGCGAGCATGACGTATGCCGGATTGTTGAGTTTCATCTACGCCAATGTAGACAAGAAAGATGAACGCCTGCAGGCAGCCGTCGAGTGGATTAAGCAACATTTCACAACGGAAGAAAACTACGGTATGGGCGCACAGGGACTGTATTACAACTATCATACGATGGCGAAGGCGTTACGACTTTACGGTGAACCCATTCTTATGGACGCGAAGGGTATCTCACATGATTGGTACCGAGAACTCGCCGAAAAACTGATCGAGGTCCAGAAACCCGATGGATTCTGGTCGAATGACGAGAGTCGTTGGATGGAGGCGCTTCCTGTATTGGCAACCAGTTATGCGGTGCTTTCTCTGGACACTGCCTATCCGAAATAGGCTTTTAATTGATGTACTCCTGGCCCGCTCTCCACTTCGTTACGAGCGGGTTCTTGAGTATTCTGAACATTTTTTTAATCGACCGCAGGTTTCCTACAACACCGGCGCAAGCGGATACCGATCAAAAACCGTTGGATCCCGAACCGCGTTGTTCTCCCGCAAGGTATAATTAAAATATGTATGCGTCAATCAAAGTCTCCGCAATTTCGTTAAAACCGACCAAATGGGATAAAGCCTCCAATGCTGAGAAGCTGGAGGCTTTCTTCGTTGAGGCTGCCAAGAATACTCCACAGTTAATTTTGGCAACAGAGGGGGTTTTGGAGGGCTATGTCGTGATGGATGTCATTGAAGGCAGAGCCACACCGGAGGCGATGCTTGAAATCGCAGAGCCGCTTGATGGCACGTATATCCACCGCTTCCGTCGATTAGCACGTCAACTCGACACTTGTCTCTGTTTCGGATTCGCTGAACGGTGTGGAACCGCTTCTGTCTACAATTCCGCCGTGTTTATTGATGCTACCGGCGAGATATGCGGCACCTATCACAAAACGCAGTTCGCCGAGGGAACCCACCCATCGTGGAACTTCAATTGCATCGGCGAAACGATTCGCGCCTTTGACACACCTTTCGGACGTGCCGGCATTTTAATCTGCAACGATAGATGGAATCCACTGATAGCGCGCACACTCGTTTTAGATGGCGCACAGTTCCTCCTAATCCCCTCGTATGGTTCAAAGGGCAAAGGGCAAAATCAGACAGTGCTTGCCAGAGCGCGTGAAAATGGGGTGCCGATTGTAGAGGCAAACGTTGGGATGAACCTTATCATCAGCAAAGGCGAAATTGTCGCATACAAATGGGGAAACGACCAAATCAGCACAGCAAATATCGACATCCCAATGCTCCCATCAACCGAGGCGGCGCGCCGTTCGGAACAAGCGTACTTACAATCTCAACGACCTGAGATGGAAGCCCGCTACCGAAAGACTACTGACCGTTTGCGCTAACACGGTAGCATTCCTCGTAGGAGCGACCTCCCGGTCACGACTTCCCACTGAAAGTTAAATCACCTTTAGAATAAATCCAACTCATATAAACCTATTTCCGATAAATGTGTCAAATACCTTATAGCTGGAGACGCAAGCCTGCAACAACGGCGCAGGCGACTCTGCACATAAACACGTCAATGCCCTAACCCTTTCATTTAACGCCTTGCGAATTATTAAAAAAATGCTTACACCGCAATTCCTGAAGCAACTTAAACCCTTCCATATCCGATCGAACCGCTCGTTCCGTGGTAAATTCAGAGGTGAACGCCGGAGTCCGAACCGAGGGGTAGGCATGGAATTCGCCGATTATCGGGTCTATGAACCCGGCGACGACCTACGGCATGTCGATTGGAACATCTACGCACGTTTGGGGAAACTCTTTATCAAACTCTTCCACGCTGACGAAGGATTACCGCTTGCACTCCTCATTGATAACAGTCGTTCCATGGCATTTGGTGCCCCCACCAAGTTAGCGTGTGCCAAACAGATCGCTGCAGCGTTAGGCTATGTCGCTTTGGGACACGCCGATAGTGTTGCCGTCTATACCTGTGCCGAACGGCTCTCCGCGGCACTACCCCCCGCATCGAGCACCTCACAATTTTTACGTCTCACGAAGGTTTTGACCGCGATTGTTGCAGACGGACAAACACGGTTGACGGAATGCCTCAGGCAGCTCCCGATGTATCAACGAAACCCGTGCGCGGTTGTTATCCTTTCCGATTTTTTGGATCCCAGTGGCTACGAACAGGGCTTCAAATTGCTCACAGGACGCGGCTTCTCACTCACGGCTATCCACTTGATAACCCCAGAGGAGATGAACCCGCAGATGTACTTGGAAGACCGACCGACGGGTGGGGATTGGTGGGTAGAGGATGCCGAAACCGGTGAAACGAGAGCCATCACAATCAATCCTGAAGTGCTTTCGCAATACCAGAATCAACAACAGATATTTTCTGACACCTTGCAACGCTTCTGTACCGACCAAGGTGTTGGTTACGCCCAACTGAAAAGTGATATGCCTATAGAGCCCTTTATTTTACACGAGCTACACAGAACAGGTTTGATTCAGAGGAGGTAAAATGAAAACACAGATTTCACAAACCGATTTGGAACTCATCCAAGGTGACATAACCAAAGCCCCCGTTGATGCTATCGTGAACGCAGCGAACAGTGCGCTTGTCGGGGGGGGTGGTGTCGACGGGGCAATACGTCGCGCCGGTGGTGACGCAATTGAACAAGCCTGTGCAGAGATTCGTGCCCGTGAGGGGGGCTGTCCTACCGGGTATACATGCTATGCGGACGCACTTTTTTAACGATGGGTTCCCGGTGCTATATGAGGAACCCAAGATCCTATGTAGGAGGGAACTCCGATTCCCGACTCTTCCCATGAGGCTCTCCAACGGAGGGTTTCCATGTCTATAGACCCAAATTGAACCACCGCAAATTTAGCCGAGTCTCATTAATCCTTCCCATCTATATTCCAGCGTTTCTGTTGGCAACAGGCGGAGGCATCGTTTCACCGACGCTTTCGATTTATGTTAAATCGTTTGAGTTATCCTATACGTTGACGACGGTTGTCCTTGCTGTGGGTGTGTTTGGAAATATTCCGGCTGGTATTTTAGTGGAACGCCTCGGGCGCAAACTATCGATGTTGCTCGGTTTAGCCATGATAGGACTGTCAACGCTCGGTATGGGAACGGCAGGGAATTTCTACCAACTCATCGGGGCACAGTTACTCGGAGGCATTGGACACGCTTTGTGGATGCTTGCGCGCCATGCCTATATGACGGATGTGATCCCGATAGCGAATCGCGGGAGAGCGATTGCCCTGTTCGGCGGTGTGAACAGGATGGGCACCTTCGCGGGTCAGTTCTGCTCTATCTTTCTTGGGGTGAATCTCCGTCTCCCCTTCTTCATCTATGCTGGCATTGTGATGCTGAACCTGCTCCTCTGTTTCTTCTTCATTCCCGGAACGCAGCGCCCCGCAACTGAAGCAGCAGGGAAGAAGATGCCTTACCTGAAACAACTCCTTGAAATCTCGCGCCAGCATGCGCGACTCCTCGCCACAGCAGGGGTAGGGCAGGTGTGTGTGCAGACGTTGCGCCGCGGGTGCAATATCATTATTCCACTCTATGCGGACGAGACGGTCGGGCTAACGACACAACAGGTTCGCTCTGTCGTCATGATCTCCTCAGCGGTGGATATGTCGATGTTCCCAATTGCCGGATATATGATGGATCGGTTCGGTCGGAGGTATGCAACAGTCCCCGGAGTTTTCATTTTTGCCACGGGCATGGTGTTGATGCCGTTTACTGGAACATTTACCGGGTTACTGCTTGCTGCAGTCTTCATGCGGATGGGTAACGGCATCGCTTCAGGGACGATGATGACACTCGGTGCAGACCTAGCACCCCGCGACGGAACCGGAGAGTTCTTAGGTTTATGGCGACTCACGGGAGATTTCGGAGGTTCCGCAGGACCCGTTATCGTCGGTAATCTTGCCGATCTGTTCGGGTTGGGTTATTCCGGTTTCGCGTTGGGTGGTATCGGTTATCTCGCGGTGAGCATTTTTCTCTGGTTGGTACCCGAGACATTGAAAAGAGAGTAAACGTAGCCTGCAACAATACGCAAAAACACCCCAAGCAAAAACACGCAGGCGGCTCTTGAGCGAAAAATGTCAAAACGCAAACCCCGTTGTTTAACCGCAAGGAAAATTAAAAAAGATGCCGGGAAAGGGACTCGAACCCTTACGCGCATAATGCACACTAGACCCTGAACCTAGCCTGTCTACCAAATTTCAGCATCCCGGCGAGCAATTATAGTATACCCTAATTTTCGTGCCTTGTCAAATTATATTTGCGGTGTTTCATCTGTAGGAGGGACTCCCAAATCCCGACTCTTAACCCCTTACACACCTTTGGGACGTGCGGTAAATCGCACGACTGTAAACACACTCGCTTGTAGGTGGAAAATCGGATTAAACTTACAATATACTTGATCAGTCTAATGTAATTAACACACCGATTACATTTCTGCCAGTAGAGACGTTTTGGGGTCATGATTCTCTGAACAACAAAAAAGGAGCATAAATCCATGAGAATAAGAATATTTGTCTGCACCATACTCGCGCTAAGTCTCGTTGTCGGTTATAGTCAAGCCGAGATTGATCCAGATAGGATTGTCGGTATCTGGTTAATGGACGAAGGTAAGGGCGATGTCGCTGAAGACATCTCTGAAAACGGGCGTAAAGGCACGATTACGCGAGGAGAATGGGCAAAAGGCAAGGTTGATGGTGCCCTTGAAATCAAAAAGGGTGGCACGGTCACTATTCCGCTGGGTAAAGGTATTATCGAAGATAAAGTGACCTTCACCCTGTGGATAAACTTCACGGACATCGGGGGTCAACAGAACTACTTCTCGATATGGGATCAGAGCAACAACCGCTATGTTCCTTACAAAAATGGTGGCAACCTCCTCCGCAGTTGGACGAACACTTGGGATGTCGCCAGTGGTGTGACCGTCAAAGATGGAACTTGGTATCATGTCGCCAACGTCTACGACGGAGACAACTGTACAATCTACGTCAACGGCGAAGAGGAAGTCTCACAAAAGGTCCCGAAGTTCCAACTCCAGGATCAGGAGCAGACGGCGTGGCTCGCGACTGATAAAGGAACCGGTTTCCTCTCCGCCACGATTATGGATGAGGTCGGTCTCTTCAATGATGGACTCACCGAAGATGAAGTTCAGGACATTATGAACGACGGTATCTATCACACCGCGTTTGACGTGGAACCGTCAGGGAAACTCCCTGTGCTGTGGGGAAGACTGAAGTCGCATTTTTAATTTTACCTTGCGGATACATAACGGAGTTTGTAACTTGAAGCTTTTTGTGTTCGAGTCGCACTCCATTTCATTCCGTGCATGCTTGTAGCATAGACTGTTAGTCTGTGCACTCAGGGGCTGCTAATGCAATATAAACTTTTAGAAGTGGTATAACTTGAAGCTTTTTGTGTTTGAGTCGCACTCCATTTCATTCCGTGCTTGGTTTTTGATGCCATGAAGCACTCCTTAAAAAACCTTACAGATCCTTATTGCGGTCGCAACTTAACCAAAAACCTGTGCGTAATGAAATTAGGTTTCCTTAAATGGCATAATTTGTCTTTGCTTTACATTTGGAGCACAGCCCAGGCGGCCATAGTTAAAAAAATGATATATTTTGCTTATGGGTCCAACATGAACCGCGCTCACATGCAACAGCGGTGCCCAGGTGTCACGCACATAGAGAAGTTCCAACTCGAAGGATTTCGCCTCGTTTTTAAATACCACGCCGATATTATCCCAGCGGAGGGAGGTACCGTCCACGGTGGACTCTGGAAAATTACAGAGGCGCACGAAGAGGCACTTGACACCTACGAAGGGTATCCCGATTATTACGGCAAGTATTACCAAGACGGTGTCATGTTTTACAGGATGCGGGAGGGATACGAGAAGAATTTCGAGGCACCTTCAAAATGGTATCTAAAAACCATCATTCAGGGTTACCGTGATTTTGGGGTGACGCAGGAAGAATTTAAAGAGAGCCTCGGTCTCCAACAACTTCAGTTGACGCAAAAGGACCTTGAAGAGATCCTCGGTGTGTCAACAGATGAACTCGCTCGCCTATTCTCCCGCGTCGCAACCACGCCTGTCTACCAATAAACCGCGTAGGTCAAATTACCCGTTTCGCATACACATAATACGCCCCAATTGCTAACTCACCCGTTTCGTCGGAGAATACGGTATGCATACGCGTCTGACCTGCGGTGAGATGGAACGTAAACGTTACACCCTTCGCGTCTGGCGGAATTGCTTCCGTGGCAACCTGGTCCCCGATACGGAGCTGCGCTGTTGTTAATGCCAAACCCTTTCCACCGTTGTAAAGATCGATATGTTCCCCCGGAATACCGTCCGTTATCGCTCTATCTTCGGCAAGGGGCCACCGCCGCAACTCGAAACTATACTCGCCATCTTCAGGCACTTCAATCGCCCAATAACCGTTGCATTCCAAGCCTCGGCGGATCATTCCGTGATTCCATGCCTGTGCTTCTCCGTGCCAATCGTGAGTCGTGATGCAGGTAACGGGTTCGTTTTGTGTCCCAATGACGATCGGACACTCTTCATCAAACCGTTCCGAAACCAGCTTCCACCACGCCTCATAATGCTCGCGGAGTTCCGAGACGACTTCCGGATGCTCGTCAGCGATGTCGTGCTGTTGTCCCGGATCGGCTTGTATATCGTAGAGTTCAGTTCCGTTGATGAGCCGCCACCGTTGCGATATCGTCGCGCTGTCTTTCCATTTAATCGGGTTTTCAACGCGCTGCGAATCGGTAACCACAACCCGTTCTTCCCATGACTCCGTTTCATTTCTCAACAACGGAGCAATACTCTTACCGTGGAAGTGTGCGTTTGAGGAGACCTCGAGATCACACAGATCTATCAGGGTCGGGAGTAGGTCGATGTTTGCAGTGAGTTCATGCACCTCGTGCTTCTCAGTGAAACCGCCCCCGGGCCAGTGCATGAACAGTGGCACACGGTGACCGCCTTCATACGGTGACCCCTTTTTACCGCGCATTCCGGCGTTGTAACCTGCCTTGACGAACTGCTGGGCATCTAAGTCGCACCCCATTGCCGACCCGTTATCCGTCATAAAAATAAGGATCGTGTTTTCCGCAAGCCCCAGAACCCGGAGATGATGCCGCAGCCGCGCCATGTTGTCGTCAATATTGGTTATCATTCCCCAAAAATTCGCACGCTCACCTTCCACACCCTTCCGCCGATAGACCTCACTATAGGCATCGGGCACACGGAATGGACCGTGGGGCGCATTGGTAGAGAGGTAACAGAAGAACGGACGGTTCTGACCGCCTTCCGCCTGTCTCTCGATGAACGCCATCGCCTCCTGAAACCAGACATCTGTGCAGTAACCGTCGAAGGGTTGTTCAGAGCCGTTTCGGAAATAGGTGTCGTCGAAATAGTCGTTACCCCAATAATCAGGAGTTTGACTGATACCACCACCGCCGTGATAGAGGGCTTCATCAAAACCTCTGTCGTGCGGACGGAACGGGTAATTGTCCCCGAGATGCCATTTCCCGAACATACCCGTCTTATAGCCGTTGCGTCGGAAAATATCCGCCATCGTGACTTCGTCGCTGCGGAGGAGTGAACGTCCACCGATGGTGTGCCATACCCCTGTGGAGTTGCAATAATGCCCCGTCATAATCCCCGCGCGGGTCGGTGAACAGGTCGGACCAACGTGCAGGTTCTGTAATTGCACGCTCTCTGCGGCAAGTGCGTCCAAATTCGGTGTATTGATAACGGGGTTTCCGGTGCACCCCAAATCGCCGTAACCTTGGTCATCCGTAATAACGAAGACGAGGTTCGGTGTCGTCTGTTCTGCCACGATTCTATCTCCTTTATTTTTTACTATTTCACACTGCTGGTGCTTGATTAAAATCGAGGCGGTTAGGAAACCGCACCTACCATTGGAATGGATGCTACTGCATCTGTTTTTTTATGTGGCCTATAAGTTCCGCATCTTCTGATTCTTGTGCTAAACTGAGTGCTTTCTGAAAATCTTGTTCTGCCTCCGCGTTCCGCCCTAATTCTCTTTTAGAAATCCCTCGGTTGAAATATGGAAATAGATAATCAGGATTTATGCGAATAGCCGCGTCATAGTCAGAAATTGCAGAATCATGGTGTCCAAGGTTTGCCTTAGTGCTTCCTCTATCATTGTATGCTATATCATTTTCAGGGTCTAAACGAATGACCACGTCTAAATCGGATATCGATTCAAAATATTGTCCTATGTCGCTTTTCGCAACGGCACGGTTGCGGTAGGCATGCACAAATTCAAGGTCAAGTCTAATAGCCGCGTCAAAGTCAGAGATAGCATCTTTGGGGTGTCCTAAATTGTATTTCGCGAGGCCTCTGTTATAATAGGCGATCGCGAAATTAGGGTCTAAACGGAGTGCCTCGTCGTAGTCAGAAACCGCTTCAAAGTATTGTTTTAAAAGGTATTTCGCGTTACCTCTGTTATTATGAACGTCCTTGTTATTAGGGTCTAAACGAATAGCGGTGTCAAAAACAGAGATAGCAGCACCATAATCTTCCTGATCGCATAACTTTTTACCTTTCTCAAAGTAGTTCTTGACAGATTTAGCAATGTTCTTAGCGGAATTATCTTTTTTCATCTGTCTATTCCTATGTGAATTCCGGTCCAGATGGCGGATTCTCTGTTAAGTTTATTTGTCTGATGTCTTCATCCGGTTCTTCTCTGTTTTCAGAGATGACTTTCGAGGCTACCTCGGTCCTGTTCTGCTGGTTGAGACGTATCTGCACGAATAAGACTATAATAGAAATAAGAAAAGGCGCGCCAATTATTGCAATGACCCATTGTAAAAGATTTAATTTGGCGTTTAACACCGCAACATCTGTCTTAATTTCAGCGACTTTCTCGTCAAGTTCATCAAATTTCCCATCAAGTTCACTAAACTTTTTGTTAACATGTGCGCGCATTTCATCTTCAGATTCTTCTATTTTCTCAAGAATCTTTTCAAATTGTGATTGTGACAGGGCAGCATTAAACTGTTGCTCCTGTTGTGCAAAAGCAGTAAAGGTGATGGAAAAGATAAAGAGTATTCCGAAAATGCTCCAAAACATTGCCCGCACGTTCAACATTACTGTTTCCTTTGACTGAATAGTATGAACCCTAAAAATCATACATTTTTTCGTAAGCGGTGAATTCATTTTACCATATCAGAAAAAAATCATCAAAATATTGCTTGTGTTCATTTATATTAGGACTTACGCAGTCCCTCTTAAAGTCCCCCTGATAAGGGGCGGGGAATGCCATAAGGCATTCATACCGTTGATTCTTTAGGGGGTTAAATACAACGAAATATGCCCTTTTCTGTTCAATTTGCGTAAGTCCTGTTAATGTGAGAGGCGCGTCAATTGCGCAACTACAAGCGGCGATACTCTTAGAATCCGCGCAATCTGCGAAATCCGTGTAATCCGCGATTTGCGGCGTACTCGCCCAAATGCGACGATAAGGGCGGGCCCAGAGACCCGCCCCTACAATTCGGACTTGCAAGATTTCCCTCCCACAAGAAAGGATAACATTACTGCAATGCCTTTTTGATTCGATCCAATCCGCGATGAATTTCCTCCGATGAGGTCGCGAAGGAGAGTCGTAAATGATTGTCAGCACCGAAACCGTCACCCGGCACAACGCCAACACCTGCCGAATTGAGTAGATAGTCGGTCATATCCATTGAGTTTTCAACCTTCTGGCCCCCCAACGTCCTGCCGTAGTGACCGGAGAAATCGGGGAAAATATAGAACGCCCCCTGCGGTCTGGCATAGTTAATACCATCAATCTCGTCAAAACGTTGACAAATCACATCTCGGCGTTCCTCAAACGCTTTTCGCATCTCTTCAACAGCGTCCTGCGGTTCGTTGAGTGCGACGAGGGCGGCTTTCTGGGCAATGGATGTCGGATTTGAAGTGCTGTGTGATTGGATGCGCGACATCGCCGATACCGCGTCTTCGGGACCCGCGGTGTATCCAATCCGCCACCCTGTCATTGAATAGGCTTTAGACACACCGTTGACAACGAAGGTAATCGCTTTCGTCTCTTCATTGAACGCAGCCGGGCTCTGATGCGTGGCACCGTCGTAGAGCAGTGCTTCATAGATTTCATCGGAGATGAGGTAGACTTGATGCTTCACAGCGAGGTCAGCAATTGCTTTGAGTGTATCCACATCATACGTCGTACCAGTCGGGTTGCTCGGACTGTTAACGAGGATCGCCTTCGTTTTTGGTGTGATGGCTGCCTCGACCTGATCGGGTGCCATGCAGAAGTTTTGCTTCGGAGTCGTCTCAATGACGCGTGGCACTGCCCCCGCAAGTTTGACCTGCTCTGGGTAGCTGACCCAGTAGGGTGCGGCGAAGATAACCTCGTCGCCGGGATCACAGATGGCTTGGAAGATGTTATAGAGGGTATGTTTGGCACCGCACGAGACAATAACTTCGGAGGGTTTATAACGCAAACCGTTGTCTCTTTTGAATTTCTCCGTGATTGCCTCGCGGAGTTCGGGGGTGCCGGGGACAGGGGTATATTTCGTGAACCCCGCATCGAGTGCGGCGATTGCGGCATCTTTGATATAATCGGGTGTGTCAAAATCGGGTTCGCCTGCCCCAAATTTGACGACATCTACACCATCAGCGATCAACGCGTTGATTTTCGCGGTGATCGCCAAAGTGGACGATGGCGTTACGTTTTGACTCCGTTCTGATAATGAGATCATTCGTTCTCCTTTGTGATTCGGTACCATTTACGTTGCGAACCTTAATCTGATATTGACTAAAGATGGGAAAAAGCGTAATTTGCCCACCTACGACTACTACCTGTCCTTGTTCCAACGGAGGAGCCATAACACCTTGTGGTATGAAACATCTAAGTTTATTCGATGCATTCAGTTCCCGTTTGATGCCAAGATGCGTTTGAATTCATCAAGAGTCGACACGCGGACAGCCTCGCGCAGCAACTCCCTGAGGTGCTGGATTTCTTCGATGTTCTCAAGTGTAGGTTTTAACGCATGTACCTCGCTGATTTGAAAGCGACCCTCCAATACATCCAACAAGGATCCCAAAACGCCCTTTCTTTCACCCTGTTCAATGCCTTGTTCAATGCCTTGTTCCGTGAAGTGTTGAATAACTGATGATTCGTGCATGGTTTCCTCCGATATAATCTCACGAATGGTTTGATAGTCGAATATTAAACCACCCAAAATCGCAAGGTTTGAAAGGTAATCAGGTTTGTCTGGTTCATCCATTGGTAAAATATTAGCGACCCGGACACATTCCCGCAACCACTCACTGGAATCCATCGCCGCTGATGGTTTCATCAGTGGAGCGAAAGGAATTAACCCTTTCAACTTCGTATCTAAAACAGCTTGCCCTTCTACTTCGGAGAGCCTGATTACCTTGTATTTGATAGTAATCTCATGCCCCGGCATGTCTTGGACGTATTGCCCCGGGTCATTGCGTCCCGCATCCGGATGCAGATAGATAACATGCGAATACACAGGTTTTTGAAAGGTTTCAATACCTCTGCCTGCATAGCCTACTACACGATACGGCATAGGAAGCTGCGTACTGTCGCGCGTCTGAAACTCAAAATGCATGATAGCCTCTTGACCAAGGATATCCACATGTATAAAACTATCGGCACGATGCCCTCTGACAGTCGGTTGCTCCGTATCCAGAATCTCGATTACCTTAGCCTCCGGTATACCAAGCGTAAACCTGATCCAATCCTCAGGATTTTGTTGAATAAGGCGTTTTGATACGGTATCGTATTGTCCACTCGGGGATCGCAGGGCATCAGATTCGGAAGGTGCTTTTTTCATAATGTCTTATCGAAGTCCTTCAACAAATTCCGCTGCTTGCGAGATAAAGATTTCGGAATCTCCACAACCAACCGCACCCGTAAGTCGCCTTTTCTACCGGAGGCATCTACCCCACCGCGTCCACGTAAGCGAAACTGCTGTCCCGGTTGCGATCCCGACGGGATTTTCAAATCCACATCGCCTGTTAGCGTTTGTACCCGAACAGAACCGCCTAACGCCGCTGTCGTCATAGAGACTTTCGCATCTGTCAACAGGTCTGCCCCTTCGCGAGTCAGGGTCGAATGTGGCTGAACAGAGATTGTCACCAACAGATCGCCCGAAATGCCGCTGCCGAGAGATTCTCCATGCCCCTGAATACGTAAGGTTTTCCCATCCTGAATACCCGGCGGAATTGTGAGTCTGAGAGGTTTTCCTTGGACGTTCACCTCTTTCTTGCTCCCTAACACCGCCTCCGCAAAAGGAATACTGATATTCATACGGAGGTCGCGTCCGCGAGGCGGAGCAGTTGTGCGCCGCTGTCCGAACACATCACCGAATGCATCGCCAAAGCCACCGAGGCCACCGAAGCCACCACGTCCAAAAATATCGTCAAGGTTGATGTGCCTGAAAATGTCGTCCATATTTCGGTAACCTTCAAAACCCATACCCTCAACGCCTGCGTGTCCGCGGGTATCATACATACGTCGTTTGTCAGGATCGGAAAGGACCGAATACGCGTTCGATGCCTCCTTAAACTTCTCCTCTGCCGCTTTGTCGCCGGGGTTCTTGTCCGGATGATACTGGACCGCAAGTTTACGATAGGCTTTTTTGATTTCTTCTGGAGTGGCACCTCGATTCACACCGAGGATTTCATAATAGTCTCTCATATTTTAATCGTTCAACCGTTAAAAAAGCAGAGCGAGAACCGCTGGTACATCTCGTAAGGATTGATACTGTTTAACGAGTGTTAATCCGAACTGAAGTGCTGCCCGTTCTACACTGAGTTTTTTGGGTATATCAGCAATACCTTCTATATCTCTGACGTGTGCTGCACCGATAAGACGGCGCAACATTTCCAATCCCGCAAACCCTACGACTTCGTGAAAGATTTGTTGTAAGGTTTGTTCTTTCAACGTTCCATCAACTGTTCTAAACCCAAGCGTGTAGGCGTGCCACGTCTTCGCAATCGCTGTTTTGAGTGCGGCTTGCACGTCCGGGGTATCCTGATGTGAAAAGTAGGATAAGAGGTAATTCGCCCAATACAATCCGAGGTCAAACCCTACGGGACCATAAAAGGCAAACTCGGCATCAATCACCTTTGCTGTGTTGTTTTGGACGAGAACGCTGCCTGTGTGTAAATCACCGTGGGTTACGGCTTGCTGTGCTGTTAGAAAAATCTGTTTGAGATCCCCAGTGTGCTGTAGAAAGTCCGTATCCGCCTTTAATCGCTGGACCTCTATCTCTAAACCTGGAGTCCAAAAATTCGTTTCATGTTCGGTGTACGGAAAAGTGAACACGTAATCGGCAGTTATTGACTGCATAGGGGTGTTCGCAAATTGCTGTCTATACTGCTGCACGGTTGTACTATCAAGGTTCTCGGCGTAGGTGCGGCTATGGACGGTCCCCATAAATCGCCCAATCTGTTCAGCGATACCGGTGTCCACTTTGCCTGCAATGAGGTCCGCCCGTAGAACCTGCGCATCTCGGAGATCCTCCATTGCGATGACCGCCGTTTCGGCGTCAAAATAATAGAGTTCAGGGACGCTCCCGCTTGCGAACTGGTTATAAATGTCCAGCGCGCGAGACTCGTAAGTCAAACGTTCGATGGATAATGGATACTCGGGTCCTAATATCTTAATGTAGGGTGGCGCATGTTTCAGAATGACCGAACGCGCCGATTGCGATGCGTCCGAAACGCGATAGACGGTATTAAGATTACCATCGCCAATCTCTTCTATACAGAGTTCCGTTTCCGGTTCAAACATGCGGATCTCAGCACATCGTTGACGTAGATAGTCCGGCAGTGTGGCAAGGGCAAGTTCCATATCCTTCTGACAACCTTACAGCAGATTTTCAGCGATTTGGATAGCATTCAGCGCAGCACCTTTCCGGAGGTTGTCTGCGACTACCCAGAGATTCAGACCATTTTCTATGGAAGCATCATCGCGGATTCTACCGACGTAGACTTCATCTTCCCCAGCGACATCAACCGCGAGTGGATACTGTTGGTGGTCAGGATCGTCCATAACTTTTATACCGGGGGCAGTGGCGAGGCACTCTCTCGCTTGGTCGGCTGTGAACTTCTCGTGTGTTTCAAGATTTATCGACTCAGAATGCGCGAAGAAGACGGGGACTCGGACAGTTGTCGCGGAAACACCAATCGTGTCATCTGCAAGAATCTTCCGGGTCTCATTAATCATTTTCACCTCTTCTTCGTTGTCACCGCTCTCCAAGAAGGGCCAATCGAAGGCGACGTTGAATGCCATCTGATGTGGAAATTTATCTAAGGTGATCGGCTTGCCTTCGAGGGCTTCAGTCGTTTGTTGAACCAGTTCCATGACAGCACGTCCGCTTTTACCCGAGACGCTTTGATAGGTAGAGACAACGATCCGTTTGATGCCGACACGGTCGTAGATAGGTTTAAGGGCTACCATCATTTGGATGGTAGAGCAGTTGGGATTGGCAATAAGTCCATTGTGACTACGGGCAGCATCCATATTGACTTCCGGGACAACGAGAGGGGTGCCCGGGTCCATACGGAAAGCACTCGTATTGTCAATGACGAGCGCGCCTTTTTCTACGGCTGTAGGAATGAACTCACGACTGACAGACGCGCCTGCGGATGAGAACACTACGTCCACATCTTCAAACGAGGCGTGGGTCAGTTCCTCAACAATAATGGGGTCGTCTTTAAAGGATAGAATTTCACCGGCAGAACGGTGTGACGCTAACAGTTTGAGAGAAGCAACTGGGAAGGATCGCTCTTCGAGAATTTGCAACACGGTCTTACCGACCGCACCCGTTGCACCGACAACCGCGACACGATAACTCTCACGCATTTCTGATGTTTTCCTCTATTGTGTTATTCAGGCAGAATCTTTAGTTAAGTTTACTGTATAATTTTACCACAAACACGTCCTTTAAGCAAATATTTCGGTAAAGAATGCCGTGTTACAACGGAATTCTTTGCCTGCAGGACAAAAAAACTTGACAAATTGCGGAGTCTGTGGTATTAAAATTAAGACCTCTGTGTATTATGTCAAGTTACTGTGTTAGATTTTCTCCATTTCTAAGACGTTTATTTACGGTTAAACGTAGGCTTTCCCTGTAACCCAGGCTAATTTTTTGGCGTTAACCAAATTTGTCTTGACATATCTATATTTGTATAGTATAATATAATTACTATTAGTTTTTTGTTAAATTCATTTTGAGGCCGAGGCGTGAGAATCTCGTTTTCCGAACTGTTCGGAAAATATAGGATTTTCTGAATCGGGCTAAAAATTAGAGGAACATTTGACATGGCAAAATTAATGAAAAGCGATGTCGTCGAAAAGATCGCTGAACAAGCGGGCCTTAGTAAAACACAGGCGAGTGCTGCTGTTGATGCTTTCGCTGCGACTATTTGCGAAGCTTTGAGTAATGGCGATTCTGTTGGATTAATTGGTTTCGGAACATTTGAACCCAAAAATCGTCCAGCGCGTACGGGTCGCAATCCGCAGACCGGCGAACCACTTGAGATTCCAGAAAAGACAGTCCCTGTCTTTAAAGCTGGTAAGAAACTTCGCGACGCTACTGCCTAAGACTGGCGGTTCTTTCGTTCGGTTTCTGGAAAAGCCGCCGGGCTGTGCCTCACCTTTAATTGAGGAATGCCTGCGGCTTTTCCACGTTACGCTTGTTGACAAAAGTCGCTGCGGGTTTTTTCATAACCGGAATCATCTTTAGAACATATTCTAATACTACGCTACCGCCTGCAGTGATCGACACAACTTTTCTCTTGCCCGTTTGTAGGTCCGCTTCCATTCTTTTGTCCGCAGCATTTATAGGAAACCCGCTCTCCGAGCGTTTTGGTTAAAATTTGATGTTAGGAGACTCATCATGTTAATCCGAACGAGAGCCCCAGTCCGCATCGACTTTGCTGGCGGATGGAGCGACGTAGCCCTCTTTACGCAACAGTCAAAAGGGCTTGTCGTCAACGGGGCAATTAACCGATACGCTTATGCGACGCTCCGCTGTGAACGCCAAGTGGCACACGACGATTCTGTCGAACTCCAGCGTGTTCTGGATAAAAGCATTCGTATCTATTCTGCGGATTTTGACACATTCATTGAAGCCGACGATGTCCGTCAGCTTGAATACGATGGGAACATTGATTTAATCAAGGCAGCTGTGCGACGCATGTCTATACAAATTGGCGGTTTCGACCTCATTACGCAGTCCACCGCACCGCCCGGAAGTGGATTGGGGACTTCCGCAGCAATGGGAGTCGCACTCGTCGGGGTCCTGGGGGCACTTAAGGAAGCCACCTATCTGCCTTATGAGTACGCTGACCTCGCAAGCAATATTGAACGTCATGAACTCGGTATCCTCGGCGGGAAACAGGATCATTATGCCAGTGCACTCGGCGGAATTCATTTTATGGAGTTTCAGGGGGAGGCGGTGAAAACCTCACCATTGAAATTTCCACCACACATCCGGTGCGAACTTGAAAAGAACCTTGTCCTCTGTTATACCGGAAAATCTCGCCTCTCTGGTAATATACATCAAAACGTAACCGGTGCTTATAAAAGCGGAGAACCCAGTGTCCGCAACGCATTGGAAGCCCTCAAAGCCACCGCTGAGGCAACAAAAACAGCACTGATGCGCGGACGCCTAACCGAATTCGGCGAACTCCTTACCCAAAATTGGCAAAATCAGAAGAAATTACACCCCTCTGTCACGAATGAACAGATAGAATCCCTCTTTAAAATTGCAATGACGCACGGTGCAATCGGCGGGAAGGCTTGTGGTGCTGGTGGCGGTGGGTGTTTACTGTTTTACTGCGAACCTACACGTGAACACCGCGTCCGTCAAAAACTTCAAGAAGCAGGAGCGCAGCTCATTGAGGTTAACTTTGATGTGGATGGACTCCAAATGTGGAAAATCCAAACAACCGATGTGATGGATGGGAAACCGATCCCATAACCCCTTAATAACTGTTTATATCTTCATTCTCCATTGAAATTAACCAAAAACCATCGTGAAACATTGTGCTGCAAACCTCTATAGGCTTGCACAAGAAACGATGCACATATTTAATAATTTAAAAAATGAAAAATGACCTCTCAGTGACACAGACCGGAACAGATATGGAAGCCGCCGAAACCTTAAAAACGGCGAAGGAAAATATTTTAAACCAGCTCAGAAAGCGCATCATTGGGCAAGATGAAGTCATTGAGCAGCTGCTTATCGCACTTTTTTCGCAGGGACACTGTTTACTGGTGGGCGTGCCGGGGTTAGCAAAGACACTACTCATCAGCACATTCGCACAGATTCTGGAACTCCCCTTCAATCGAATCCAATTTACGCCCGACCTGATGCCGTCCGACATTATCGGTACCGATATTATTGAAGAAGGTGAAGCAGGGAAACGCGCCTTCCGCTTTATTAATGGACCCGTCTTTGCTAATATTGTCCTTGCTGATGAGATTAACCGAACACCCCCTAAAACGCAAGCTGCGCTCTTACAAGCGATGCAGGAGTACCAGGTCACCGCAGGCGGCAGAACCTATCCGTTGGAACGCCCGTTTTTTGTGTTAGCAACGCAGAATCCGATCGAGCAGGAAGGCACCTATCCGCTACCCGAAGCACAACTCGACCGATTCATGTTCCATATCACCCTGGATTATCCCGATAAAACTGCTGAAAAAGAGATTGTGATGACAACGACTGCAGCGTATGAACCCGAGATAGAACCTGTTATCACAGGGGAAGAGGTGTTGCGAATACAACAGGTCGTCCGGAAAGTACCGATTGCCGAAGCCATCGTGGATTATGCAGTGGAATTGAACCGCCAGACGCGACCGACTTCAGATGCACTTGATTTTATTCAGGATTGGGTGCAATGGGGGGCAGGACCGCGTGCCTCGCAGTATCTCGTGCTCGGCGCAAAGGCGCGTGCTATTCTCCATGGACGCTATCATGTCGCTTATGAAGATATTAAGGCAGTCGCTGCCCCTGTGCTACGCCACCGAATCCTGACGAATTTTAACGCAGAGGCTGATGGTATCACGAGTTTAGATATTATCAATAGGTTACTGGAAAACGTCGAACCCCCACCGGTTCAATGAACGGAGGTTTTCCTATGCGTGCAATTGACACTTTTAAAATGGATAAAGCAACGTTTTCTGTGCTATCCTCCTTTGAAAAAGCGGATGAGGCTGACAAAACATACTGGCACTCTAAAACACCCCAAGAACGTCTGGAGGCACTCGAATTGATGCGGCAGATTAACTATGACTACGATCCGGTTACCGACCGACTTCAAAGAGTTCTTGAAGTTGCTGAATTCACACCAAGTTAAATATCTTCTCATCGGCGGATATGCTGTTAGTTACCATGGTTATCCACGGACAACAGCTGATATGGATATTTGGATCGCAATCCAGAAAGAGAACGCCGAAAAACTCATGGCTGTCTTCAGGGAATTTGGTTTTGATACACCGGAACTAGCCGCCGACCTCTTTTTGCGACAGAATCAAATTATCCGAATGGGAAACCCTCCTATGAGAATTGAACTTTTGACGACAATCTCCGGAGTCCGTTTTGAAGAATGCTATTCGGACCGAACGATTGATGTTATAGATGATGTTGAGGTTCAGATTATCGGTCTTGAACACTTGAAACTCAATAAGCAAGCCAGCGGAAGGCAGAAGGATTTGGATGATTTAGAGCATCTTTAAGATCCTAATGATCTGCTGTAATCTATCTTTTTACGTTGTCCATATAACCTTATACCATTTCTGATTGAAATTGTAGCATAAACAGTTAAAACGCTTGTGGAGTTTCTATAAGTCCTCCATTTGCGGGAGGCGCGAAATGACGAAACAAGAATCCCACGACTTTAGACGTGGGAGTGTCAAAATTGCAATTATAGGAACAGGATATGTCGGCTTGACCACAGCTGTGGTGCTTGCCTATCTCAATCATGATGTCGCCGCGGTGGACAAGGACGAGGGCAAACTCAACCTTTTGCACGAGGGAAAAAGCCCGATTCATGAACCCGGTATCCAAAATCTTCTTACAGAAGTACAGCACACGATCCGTTTCACACCGAGTGTGGCTGAAGTCGTGCCGGACGCAGAACTGATTCTGATTGCTGTCGGGACACCACCGAAAAAGAACGGTGAAGCCGATACGCAACACGTCGAACAAGCCGCCAAAGAGGTCGCTCAAGTTTGCTTGCCTGATAGGCACTACACACTTGTTGTGAAATCAACAGTCCCGATAGGCACAAACCAGCGTGTCGCTGAAGTTGTAGAATCTGTATTTTCGGAACGTGGACTTCGAGGCAACGTTTCCGTCGCTTCAAACCCGGAATTCTTGCAAGAGGGATTGGCACTGCAAGGCGCGTTCTATCCAGATCGGATCGTCGTCGGCGCCAACAGTGATGAAGCAATCGACACTTTGCGTCGCCTCTATAAACCAATCCTCGAACAGACATTTGACCCGCCGAGTGAGTTTCCACGCCCATCTGCTTACCACCTACCACCAATGATGACAACGGATCCCAACAGTGCTGAGATGATTAAATACGCCGCGAACACCTTCCTCGCGCTTAAAATTAGTTTTATCAATGAGATTGCCGGACTTTGTGAAGAGGTCGCGGCGGACGTGACAGAAGTCGCACGCGGTATCGGACTCGACGCACGTATCGGAAGCCGGTTTCTCCAAGCAGGTCTCGGATGGGGTGGGAGTTGTTATCCCAAAGATACCGCTGCTTTATTAGGGGTCGCAGCGCAATCTGGATACAGGATGCCGATTACAGAAGCCGCACGCACCATCAATTTCCGCCAACGGGAACGGGTCGTTGAAAAGTTGCACGACGCATTGGGCACACTCAATGGCAAGACCGTTGGTATCCTCGGACTCGCCTTCAAACCAAACACCGATGACATTCGAGAAGCTCCCGCACTTGACATTGTCCGCGAACTGATTGCAGCAGGTGCGACGGTTCGAGCCCACGACCCGATCGCTATCGCAAACGCAAGGCGCGCTTTATCGGGGCTACAAACCCCGCTTACAGAGAATCAGACTCGCAACAACAGAGTGTCTTTCACGGAAGATGTATATGAACTCTCTTACGATGCCGATGCCCTCGTCCTCATTACCGAATGGGATTTCTACCACAAGCTTGAACTACGCAGGCTCGCTAAGCAGATGAAAACGCCGATCCTCATTGACGGACGCAACGTGTATTCCCCAGAGGAAGCGAGAGCCGCAGGTTTTCATTATATCGGAATCGGCAGAGCATAAGTCCTAAATATCAAAAACGTTAGCCTGTAACGAAGTGGAGGGCGGACTTAAGCGAAAACCGTCAAAGCACAAACCCCGTCGTTTAACCGCAAGGAAAAATTAAAAAACCACAAGGAAAAATTAAAAATCCTGAACCCTTTGATGTCAATTGGCAGCGGTATTGTCCGCAGAAGCCGTTCCCGCCGTATCGACATATACCGGGTGTCACACCGCATCCGATCCGCGACCCACTTGGGCATAGTTACGGCATAGAAGAAGCTCATGACGCTGAACCCTTATCGCCAAAGCTGTGGAGACAGAACGAGGATTACCTATACGGCGTAGATCTCTACAACTTTGCGTATTGGTGGGAGGCGCATGAAGCGTGGGAAGGATTGTGGCACGAAGCAGAAGACACCTATCGCCTGTTCCTTCAAGGACTCATTCAGGTGTCGGCAGCCTTCATCAAGTATCATACACGGATGTTGCGTCCGCTACGCACACTTTCTACTGCCGGACGCGATAAATTGCGGCAAGTTGTGGTGGAATGTGACGACGCATCGGGAAATTATATGGGACTCAACCTCCCAGCGTTTTTGGATGTCGCCGACACATTTTTTGAACCCTTCTTTGACGACACCGTTACAGAAGCCACCTTTCGTAAGGACTCGGTGAAACCGCTGATCCTGTTGGTCGATTAGCGAGGTGTCCGCGTTATTTTTCACGCTTGGCGCGAGTCTCATCTTTCCAAAATGCAGGCAGCATTGCAACAATACGCAGAAACACCCAAGCAAAAACACGCAATGCGAAACTTATGCCAAGCCTTCTGTTAAACCTATAACGCTGTTTTACGCTTGGCGCAAATGTAAAAATGCCTTTTCTCATCTTTAGTTTTATATGTGTTTTTATCGTCGCGCTGTTGCTCGTTCTCTTTAAGGTAGGTGCCCATTTCGGCAAAAGCGATGCAGATGAATTTCGTGCGGTTCGGTGTCCACAATGTCAGACCCGACGGAAGCCCGAAAAGACCGGGACTGTCAGAAACCTTGTTGAACTTGAGATGCGCTGCCCGCGTTGCGGGTATATTTCATGGGATGTTCCGCCAAAAACGAATCTCTCCACGCGTCCCACGGATCGGGACAACACGCTATAAGGACTTCGGCTAATAATCGGCGAAAGCCCCGTCATCTGAGTGCCAGAACATTCCACGCAGCCGAAACGTCTCATCTCGAACCGCTTCAATAGCGGCATCGTCTCAAATCCAGTAATCTTCATTGTAAAAAATTTCCTCTTGTCTAACGTGATAAACTATGGCAGAATGTTTGGTATATTCTATCCAATCAATTTACACTATTGCATCCTACAACACAAGCCATATTTCAAGGTAGAGAATACATGAACATATTTGATGCAACTCGGAAACACTACAATGCGGCTGGTGTCCATCCGACCACTGATCCTGATAACCCAAGATCCCAATTTGCCGTTGAGAGATATGAAGACTATTTGCCTAAACTTATTGCCTTGATTGGTTACCCTAACGCATAGGAGTTCATAAATGGCACAAAAAGACGCAATAGAACATCTCGAAACATTCGGTTATTGTTTGATTGAGGATGCGATCCCCGCACCACAAGCCGATGCAATGGCGGAGAAATACTTCCAGCTCCACCGAAACCCCACAAATCGTGCTGCCTTTCAGGACCCGAATGCCGACCTGTATCAGACCCTTTTCGGCGTAGTCAACCTCGATGAGATGTGTTGGGAGTGCATCGCACATCCACAGGTGCTACAGGTCATCCGCCATTTCCTCGGCGATAACCCACGACTTGGGGAGGCGTGTACGAAATGGGTCAAACCGCGTGCACCACAGGGGGGTATCCATTCCGATTCAACGCACGACTTGCCAGCGCGTCTACCCGAAACGCCGTGGATGATTAATTCGATCTGGATGATAACGGATTTTACCGTTGAGAACGGTGCGACACTGGTCGTGCCATTCAGCCATCGCGCACGACGTAGACCCTCAGCCTCCGATATTGCCGAGAGTCATCCAGTGCCTGTCTGTGGACGACGGGGTTCCGTGTTATTGTGGCACGGTGGCACATGGCATGGACAGGGCGCGAACACAACCGACGACCAGCACCGCATGGCGCTGAATATCGCCTATTATCCTCCGTGGTGGAATCTCATGCGTGAAGGCGGTCATCAACCCGTTCTTCCTGAGACGTTTGCCCGTATGCCAGAGGACCTCCAAGCGCTTGTGCGACATAAGGTAGCGAAACGGCGTGCGGATATCTATGAGTTTTGACCTGATTTCAGACTTTCACAACAAATTCGCATCCTTGTTGGAACCACTCCCGCAGGATAGTGTCTTCATTGCAGGTCCGTTTCGCCTGTGAACCCGTCGCCTGCGAGAGATCTATCGTTGCCGAGACGATGGCATCTCCAAAAAAACCAGCCTCTTTAATGACATTACCATCTGGATGCACAATCTTCGAGTTGCCATGCGACGAGCCGGGTGAACCGATGTCATCAGGGTTTGCGGGTGTATTCGCCATCAGGAGATAGATACCGTTTTCCGTCGCTCGTGAAATCGGCATAGCACGGTAGGCGGAGAGTTTATATTCCGACAGCAATCCGGCTTCGCATGAGCAGAAAATGCAGAGTTGCGCACCCATCGCCGCGGGTAATTTGACTAACTCCGGATAGCGGACATCGTGGCAGATGATAAAACAACACGCAACGCCAGCGAGTTCCACAATCGGTAGTGGACCGCGATTGTTCGTGCACCACTGCTCCCCTGCGAGAAAGGTTTTGCCGTAACGGTATTTGAGCGTCCCTTGCGGATCGAAAATCGCGAGGTCGTTATGCCAATTCTCGCCGTCGTGATGCGCCGAGCCGACAATAACGGCTATCCCGTGCCGACGCGCCGCTTCAGAAATTTTTGCCTCAGCCTCTTTAAAAACCTGTGGTGAAATGTGTTCCCAATAATCCGTCCGGCAGCAATAGCCGAACAGACAGCCTTCAGGGAATGCCGCAATCTGGATCTCCATCTCTGCACACCTGTCAAGCTGCTGGAGCACTTTTGCGGTATTGGCGGAAACGTCTTCGCTTGTGAGCAATTGACATGCCGCAACTTTAATCTGGTTGTTAGCCATCTGAATATCCTCTTTTACGTTTTCGGCATTGTATCACATCCGTCTATTTGATTCAAGATACGGTAATTACAAATTTGGATGGACACACACATTAGAATCCAATATAATTACGGATTAAAAAATCGAGAACGATGTGTGGATAGGAGAAAATTGATTATGAAAAAAATCTCTTGACTTCTCGACTCATAAGGGCTAAAATGTTCCTCAGGTATCTTTTTCTGTAAAATCCAGCCTTTTCAACCTTTCAACGTGAGTTGGAAATAAGAAAAACCGTCTGAAATAGACAACACTAAGGCATATCAAACCGATGAAAACACAAACGATCAGGTATGGAGAAAAGGGTGGCGTCGAGATCATTGATGTTGATGTATCCGATCCACAGGTGGGTGAAGTGCAGGTTCAGAGTGCCGCTTGTGGGATATGTGCATGGGACTTAGCCACTTTTCGCTATGGTGGCACGGCACCACCGGGGCACGAAGGTGTCGGCTATGTCACAAAAGTTGGACGTGGGGTCCAGGATATTGAGGAAGGGATGCGTGTTACAGGGCAAGGGTTGGGATTCGACGGCATTAAGAACTGCACAGCCGACCGTATGTATGTCCTCCCGGAATCGGACCTCGCCGACGAATATTGGATCGTTGAGCCGGTTTCATGCGTCGTAACAGGGCTGGACACCGCACCGCTGCTACCTGCTGACAACGTTGCAGTGATTGGGTGCGGTTTTATGGGACTTATGTTCGTCCAAGCCTTAAGCCAATTCTATACGCACGATCTTATCGCCATTGATATCGTCGAAGATCGACTGAAATTGGCGAAATCGCTCGGTGCGCAATTCGCGTATAATCCAACGGAAATCGATGCTGCCGAGTTGGTGTCAGCGTTGAAAGGACGCGCAATTGACGTGATATTCGACTGTTCCGGCAAACCACAAGGGTTAAATCTCGCGACCAAGATTGTTCGCAGAGGTGGACACATTAACCTCTTCGGTTGGGTTCGAGAGGAAGTGACGATCAACGGTTCCGAATGGCACGGCGGTGGGTTTAATTTGGTGAGTTCGTCGCCGGGCGCGAAGATACGGGACACGTTTCCGCCAGCGATCCGGCTCCTCGAGCGTGGTCACATCGACCTAAGACCGCTTGTAACGCACATCGTCCCACTGCAGGAGTACCCTACACTCCTTGAAGAAGCAACGGGTGGAGACGGCAGTTACATCAAAGGCGTCGTGAAAGCGGTATAATCTGGCTACATGCGGTATACACACAAAGGAAGGATGGAAGCAGGGAGGAAGAATGAGGGTTGCGAATCTTCCACCCTGCCCATTTTCCACCCTTCCACTCTTCCGTTCTACTTCAATATTACCATCTTGCGAAGCGACGAAATTGTGTCCGTTTCCAACTGGTAGAAATAAATTCCGCTCGCCACCTGTTCGCCAGAAGCGTTCCGACCATCCCAATACGCCGCACGTTCACGGTCCGTATAGTACCCAGCCGACTGCTGACCCAACTGCAACGTCCGAACCA